>JAFLCA010000234.1 GCA_017302875.1 Deltaproteobacteria bacterium | reverse complement strand
GATAAATATCCTATCACCATGTGGAACAATCTCACGAACGCCGGGAATACTGTCGGATGTGAACTCCGCGCGAAGGTCAAGACATTCTGGAATGTGGGAGGATTCGCCGCTGAAAGAGTCATTTCAGCACGCACGGTAGTCTGGACGCCCCCGATGGGTGTTGGAACCCTGCCGGCCGACACAACGACGCTCACCAGTCCCTTATCTGGTACACCTCAAATCCCGTATCCCGGATTAAGCATCGCAGTCGGAACCGAGATGACCACTTCTGCAGCGCTAAATCGCCTTAGATTTCCGAGCGGCGGATTCCGCGGGTACGATCCCACTGGCCTCAATAACAAATTTCTTCAGTTTTCCTATGACCACGCAGGTCCTGGTAGCGCAGGTTCGATGCAATCCAATACCATCTCCGACTCGATCGATCGGCTTGAAATGGCGGTTGCATGCGTCAATCCTGCTACGCTGGCCAGGAATTCGTACTTAAGTGCCATTGTGGAACTCGCTTCCCGTAATTCTCACTTCCGTAATTATACTGAGCTGCTGCATATGAATCCGCAGTACCGCTCGGTGCTAACTGCGTGCTCAACGCCTACCGGCTTGAATTTTCCTACTCTTGTGGCTGCAGCAGGCAGTGACATTGCTCAAGTGACTTACCAAACCCCATTCGTCTTTTACAACGGTGGAGTCATTCAGGATCCATACACCCCACCTGGGTTAGGAATTCCGCCACACTTCGGCGTTATGACGGGCGAAGGAACGACGCTTGTTAACGGGTTCTTAAATCCCTTTCCTGCGGTGGCCGGCGCTGCGCCGTATGGCAAACCGGACGGGAGTGGTGGGTACAACGGGCTGACATCTCAAACGATTCAATATCACGCGCTCCTTGCAAGCCAACTACGATACTGCAACCACTTATATGATAAAGATCCGCTAAGCTCTTCGACAGGCGGGATTTCCCGGTTCGACGGCCTCAATCTACCGCTTTTCTATGATTCTAGATTCGATCCAAGGGCGCTCGAGTTCTACTATGGGGTCGATCTAAGCGGTTCGAGCTCGAACCCAATTAGGACTCCAGAATACTTGCCGGGTGGCTGCTCGAGCAGCAATTGCCCTCCGTGGGGGCAATCTTGCCCCTGGTCAAACGGCACTAATTATCCATTCTCCTACCCAACGACCGGCTGTGCCCTCGAGGGCAACGTTCGAAGTTTGAAGCTTTCTGAACTTGTTGCGACGCTCGGAACGACGCAATCCTGTCCTTATCCGATCCCACATGGTTTAACCTACGACTCCGGCATTCCGAGCGCCTGGCAGACCGAGTGCTTCAAACCCCTCATGCGCGGATGGCCCATCACAGGAGAGTTCGATACTCCACCTTCATGCCTCAGTGGAACTTCACAAACTCAAATTGGACCGAACGAGTTGCGCGCAGATATCGTTGCAACACTGGCATATTTGGGAGGGAAGACGGTCGATCATCTCCCAGGAATCGGATCCGGGACAGCACAAGCCTTGGTTCCACCAGGGCTCTTTAAGATATCCTCTGCCGATCCAAGTACCCCGTCTTGGACCGGACTGCAGAATGCAGCAAGGGTCTTCGATGCCGATCGTTATGTTAGCGAGCGGGTTAGCTCGACTACAATTATGTTAGTCCTTCACCAACGGTTAAATACGGCTGCGACCGACTCACTCGGAACGGTTACTGCTGCTGGAAGCGGCTCGTCCTGCGATCGCCCGTGTAGCTGTGGAAGTGGTGGGTCGAGTGGCGACAATTCCGAGTACTGCAAAATTCGATGCCTCGTTGTCGGTGAGGGATCTAACCTATCAACCGTACTTTATCATAGTGACCCAGACACTGGCGTGATGCGACGCCGACCAATAGTAATTGCCTATTTCCCCACGAATATCCTAGACGCTTCCGCTGAAGCGATTACAAATCTGCAGTGTGCGTTCAACGCATCCCGAGCCAATACGGATCTTGACGTGAACTTCCTCCACGTCTTTAGTCCAACCACAGATTTAGTTTTTCAGGCTCAAGCCGGAAATTCCAACTGTGCTACTGGCTCCATTGAAAGCCTCACCGCAACGCAGCAGGATCAATGTTTCCAGTCGTACTGGACCTTTATCCTGTCTCCTCCAGCCGGTGCGGAAGATAGCAGTATCGTCGAGGAGGCTAAGAAGGATTATCGCGATCGTTTAGTTTCACCGAGTATCCTGTTTTGAACATGATGACCGTCCACCATATCAAAAAATGTCAACGCGGTGCGTCTATGACGGAATACGCGCTGGCACTGGCCCTCTTAGCCATTGCCTTTGTTTGGGCCGGCAGAGCGCTCCAGCGTAGCAGCGAAGAACGCGGAAATATGTCAATGAACGCGGCACGCGATATGGTTCCATGCGATCCATCACTCCCCTTGAGCGGGGTGGATCCCGATGTTTGCAAGTAAGTGCCGCTTGGATCACGGGAGATCCCGTTCATAGGGTAGTATTTGCAAGAAAGGGGACGCTTCTCCCAGCCGATAGACTCGATCTGAGTTTCGCAGCTGAAAGCCCACAATCAATCCCTGCGACCCTTTCCCCTGAAAATAATTTATTTCAAGAGAGTGTTTTCCCTTCGCTAAGACTACCTCACCATAACTTAAAGCGAACTCGCGGGGATTGGGACTGTCAAGAACCACTGTACCGTCAACCAATAAGCGGAAGCCGTCATCAGATTTTACCCCAAATGCATAACTGCCTGGCTCCCGCACCTCGAAATTTCCATATACATCGAGGAAGTAATCCGATCGCAGCCCGAGCGCTCCCAGGGTATAGTGTGTTAATTCCGGGGAATTCTCAAAGCGAAGCACATCAACATGCAGAGACTCTGAATAAAGAATGTCCCGCGGCGCATCCACATGCTGCACGGGAATGCGCGACTTACTAATCACGACTTTGAAGTTTCGCTCGACTTCTTGGAAATACATCTTTCGTGCGACGATCCCCAAGAGGCCAAGACACAAGAACAGAAGAAGGTAACGCTTCATGCTGTTTCGAATTTTAAAACAAGGGTACTAGATCCCACATTGACAACCACGCGCGACGAGAGAGCTCAAAGGTCGTAATTGGACGTTCGTAAGTTAAAGGGGCAAAAAAATAGAAAGTTGAGGTGACGGCGATCGCGGCGCAAAACAAAGAAGCAAAGACCACGCCGTCCCCCTCCTTCAACTCAACTCGGAAGCAATAAGAGAAAAGAGCCGCCGCAAGACAGAACGATAAGGTTAGCGGCAAAAGATAGTGGTAAAGATAAAAGGATCGGTTTGGAATCAAAAAGAACAACATCAATCCAACATATAAGGCGCAAATCAATCCAACCGTGAAAAATAACCTGTCATCCGTAATCGGTGTCGCAAACACGACTCGCCCAACCACCAAAATAATTGCCAGAGCCACTGCGACATCACCAATCGCTAGCCCAACAGGATTCGGCAGTAAATATCGATAACGCACCGCGCCACTCGGCGTCTGATCCGCTCGGTATCGAATGGCTCGCCCACCGAATGGCCAGTGAAGGGTTGGGCTGCCGAATTCCTCAGGATTTGTATAGTTGGGCGCAGGCACCTTGTCGTGGAATTTCAAAATGTACTTGAGTGAATCTCGAAACATTACGGGGAAATTCGAAGGGTCGGCAGTCTCGGACTTGTGTAGTATTTCCTGATACTCAAGAGAGGATCCATAATACAGCCCCCCCTCAACCTTTTTGCCAAGCGCGAAATGGACGTACCACACCGCACAAAATGTAAGAGCAGCAGAGAGAAGCGACACCACCAGCCGCAGTAGAAAGCTCTGGAGGACAACTCCGAAGGCGCTTCCAGCCTGCAATGGCCGATAGAGCGTATCAAAACCTAAAAATCCAAGTAGAACCAAAGCACTGATGGCCCCATCCATCTTCACACAGACCGGGAGTGCAGCGAGAATCCCTAATGCAAGATAACGGAGAACCGAGCCTGGGCTCTTTCGTTTTGTAAATCGAACTACTGCATAAAGCGCTAACAATACAAAGAAAATGAGAATTCCTTCCCGCAACACTCCGGGCGAGTGGACGATCAGCGCATTATCGAAAATCATTAGAAAGGAAAACAAAAACGCGGCGTGGGTATTTCCAAGTATTTCATAGAGCAGGAGAAAAAAGAGGCCGCAGGAAATCCAACCCATAAGTGCCGGAAAGAAGCGCACACCCTTGAAGGAATAGCCGGAGGGAATTTCATTAGCTTTGTCGGTTATGAGCAGCTGGCTGACATCGACGTTCTTATTGGGTTCGAAGAGGTATTCGCCTGCCGCAAAAAGCAACTGCCCCAAGGGTGGATGCGCCTCCATGAAGAAGACGCCCTTCACATACTTCGCAGCAGCCGGAATATGATAAACCTCGTCCCAAAAGGCACGCGGAGGATTCTCGTAGTTTCTAAAATAGGTGAAGTAGGACAGCCCCAGCACCACGGCTAGATAAAACCAGCACAGATAGCAGCGCCCGGCGGCAGATTGTGGGTTCTGAAATATCTTCAAAGCTGTCGACTAGAATCGAATTGATGCCAGCACAGTATCAAATATACGGCTGCGTGTCTCGTCTCTTTCTGCGGCGCACTTCGCCATGCGCGGAGACTTGGCCGTTCGAATCTCCGGAGCCTGCTTCGCTTGAATCGAAAATGGCTTCGACGAAGTCCCGTGCTACGAAGGGGCGCAAATCACGCGGGCCCTCGCCTACTCCGATGTAGCGCACCGGCA
>JAFLCA010000233.1 GCA_017302875.1 Deltaproteobacteria bacterium | reverse complement strand
GGTAAATATTGAGCGCCTTTCCAAAGCTATTCATGCTCTTTCGGTCAGCGAGGATTCCGCTACCGGAGCTGGACCACGTCAGCACCATCTTAAAGCTTTACACGCAAGCGAGGCCGTATTGCTGGAGCGAGTCCGCGCGGCGGAAGGGGAATTCGAAGAGGCTAGGCGAGAGCGATCCGCGAAGATGGCGGCTGCCGATGCGACGTTGAAGACAGCCGGGCCGAGCAGTGAGTATCGCGCCCGTGTGCATGCTTTTAGAAAACCTTTTGACGAAGCAGTGCAGCAGAGATTACTTGCGTTGAGAAGTGCGTGGAGCGAAATCCTTGAGTTCTATGACGAAGAATGGCCCGGAGGCGTGACTCGTTACGCAATCAAGCTCGAATCTATTGCCGACCGACAGGTTGCCACCTATATTTTCTCAATCGGCGCAGACGGCAAACCGGTCTTTGCGCCCGAGCATGTTGGATTTAAGCGCACACATTCGGAGTCGCTGCAGGGCAAGAATATGTATGCAGGCGGCGAAATCAGCTTCTCGACGCATGATGTTTCATTTCGTAGCCTTGAGGCCTGGATTAAGTTTGACCAACAACTGAGCACTCTAAAGACGCCTTTGCCGCTGACACTAGCCGCGCTTACCGACGGCTCGGGGCACTACGAGCCTCTTCCTGCAACTCTACAGTATGCAAACAACATCATTTGTCCACGCTTCGCAGCGCTTGGAATCGAGACTGCGCACGTCAAGCATCGCGACGGTCTGGCGCCCTTCGTTCGTATGCGAGGGCTGACCTATGATTTTGGAAGGACGGCGCAAGACGGAAGGGGTCCATCAGCTCAATAACAAGTCCTGCTTTCGATAGCCGACAATCAACTCGGCTCGCACCCGCACGGGAAAGCTAAAACTTGATTCCGCGCCCTTTTATCTCTCGCAGAATCAGTTCGCGCACCCAACTAGCGACCTTAGGTTCTTCATCCTGCAGCATGGCGCGCTGTAAGCCGGCGTACTCGCGCTGCGACAGTTGAATTGTTATGCGCTTCTTATCGGCCGCCCGCAGAACCTCTAACGGATTCACGCCGACGCTTGGATCGAAGTGAATATGCGGAGCTAGATCCGCGGTTGAGCGCGCTTTGAACACAAACTCATGTTCGTTTTTTACAAGACAGATCCCATGCAAGTCACAACCCCAAATCGAATCAATCGGGAGCTCCGGGGGCAACGGAACGCTGGGAACCTGTTCGCGGCTGATATACCAGGCCGGATCCTGGTCAAAAAGAGCCACGATTTTTCGCAGCTCCATCAAAAGACCGTGCAGCTCCATGATGTCCTGGCGGTCCCAGCGTTTGATGTTCGCCACAATCTCTTTGGCACGCTCAGAAAGGGCGCTATCGACGGCGGCGGTCATAGGCTACAAACTCCACGAAAGGGGCAAACAACAAAACTGCAAACGTGCAGCAATCCTGATCGACAATTTCATGGTATCAAAGCGCGCCGGGCTCCAAAAGTTTAAACTAAGAGAAAACGCGCGTATTTAGCGGCTGTGGATAAGCTGGCGCAGCCTACTCTCTTAGTCACCAGAACTAGAAAACTGTTGCCTAAGAGAGGGGCCTAGAATAGGATCTAGGAAGCCTTACGGCCCGCCCGTACACTAATCAAAGGTTTTTAGAGATTTCCTATGAGCAACTTACCGAGCGTTCCTAAGCGTAAAAAGAACGGCTTCCCCGGCTACACCGAGCTCTGGGTGCGCTTGGAAAGCTTCCTTTCCATGCGGTCGCCAGCCACCTACTCAACCTACAAAGGTATCCTTAATGAGTGGTCGCGCTTTCTGGGTGCAGAGCTAGGCTCGGATGAGTCCGCAAAGCAGCTAACGTCAGCTACCGACCTCAATGCCATGGCCTACATCCGCTGGTTGGGCCAACAAGCCGGCGAACGTCCGCGACTAATGCGCCGAAACTCGGGCAGCGCTCGAACAACTGCGCCAATGAAGGTCAACCAGGCCCACAAAACTAAGAAGGTCGGCCTCGAGCATTACCAATCCAATGCAACTATCGGCAAAAAACTAGCGGCGCTGCGCAGAATTTATCGAATGTTAATATCGGCAGGGCTCGTTAGCACCGGAAACCCCTTCGACTCGGACAAAATCAAAGCACCGCCCAAGGAATCCGGACGCAAGCGCCCTACCGAAATGGTTCCTTTCGAGAAGGTCAAAGCGATCATCGAGCACTCGGCTGGAACGAGCCCTAAAGAGCTACACGACAGCGCGATTTTGGCCTGCCTCTTTGGTGGCGCGCTACGTAGAAGCGAAGTTGCAGCCCTTCGCCTGGCTGACGTCAGAAAATCAGCTGCCGGCACCGCATATCTATATCTGCGTGCAACTAAGGCCGGCAAAGATGCTCAACAAGCCCTGCCCGCGTGGGCCGCTCGTACAATCCTTCGCTACATGAAAGAGCGCGTGCAATTTGGCGCTGGTCCCAGTGATTTCCTGTTCTGCAGCTTTCGAGGTAAAGGCGGCTGTACCATGACTATGAACGGAATCTCCAACGCTGGTATATACAAGGTATTCAAAAGCTCCTGCCGCAAAGCCGGTGTCGTGGGATTCTTCACTCCACACTCGGCGCGCGCGACCGCTATCACCAAGCTTCTTGCCGATGGAATCCCACATCGTCAGGTACAGGAGTTCTCGCGCCACTCGAGCATCCAGATGGTGGAGCTTTACGACAAACGCCGCATTGGCGTGGATGAAAATGTAGCGAAGGATCTCGACTTTGATTAACAACGAGGTTCGTTTCGACGCGACCCATTCCGCTAAGGTGATAGGCGCGCAAGCTGTACCGCGTCAGTGCATTCGCGCTCAAACTCTGATGCTCGCCTCATCGCGACAGAGAGCTCCCGGCTATCACGATCTAATCGCAAGAGAATCTCTCTACGGGAGCTCTCGCTTAAGTCGGTGGCCTCATCTGCTAAAACCTCCCCGCTCACGCGCAACGTTGCCGTCGAGAGATCGATTATTTTAACGACCTCGACCCGCGAAACAGCCAGTGCGACCTCTACGCCAGCAAACGCCTCGGGAGTCATCACTTCAAGGACAAGGGCCGTTCGCGCGTCCTTCATTCTGTTCAAGGCCTCGGCTCGAGCGACTCGCGATGAGGCAAAGTCGATGGGAGCAAGTCGCTCGGCGCTTTCGATTCCCTGATCAACCACTCGAAGCAACCTCTCTGCTCGCTCGGGACTTATTTCCACAGACGGAGAAGAGTTGCTAGTACGCGGACTTTCGGATGGAAGTTCTGAGTGGATTAAACGCGCCGTCGAAAGCTGAGCAGAAACCTCCGCTAACTTGCCCTCGAGGGCTGACTCGCCCGAAGCGTCTACTTGCGAAGATAGAGCGCGCCGACGAACGCTCTCGTCAGCGAGATCCCGCTGCAGTCCGCGAATCCGTAAATCGAAGGCCAGCTCAACCGCATCAAAGATTTCGTCTCTTTGTATCGCCGTAAGCGATTCGCGCTCAGCAAGCTCCAAGACGTAGCGATCTATTGTGCGCAACCTGGTCTCAGCGACCCCGGCTTGCTCCGGCCCACCGTCGAGTTGAATCGCCCGAAGCTCCTGGCCGCAATAGTTAAGAACTCCCTGCAGGGCTTCCCGTGCATCATGACTGAGAGACACAAGATTAGGGCTCCCAGCATTATCCACACGTGGGCTCTCCTGGGCTGGCAAAGTGCTATCCACGAGCGAGGTCTCCGCAGCACCGGTCTTCTTGGCGTCATCAGGAGTAGGATCCCCGCAGCCTCCAAGTGTTAGAGAGGCTCCAGCCGCTACGGCGGCCAATCCAGAAAGTCTCATTGCGCTACCCCTTGAGTTAAGACACCACAACTAGCATGAGAAACAGGCGACTTATCAAGTGTTATGAAAGCACCCCCGAGAGGAGTAACATAAACCCCTTCGACGAATAGCTGGTAAAAGCGACCGCTCACCCGCAGCTCAACGAGGAGCGGAGTCGCCTTTGACCGATAAGCTAAAAGCTTGTTATCGGGCAATACACGCAGGCCTAGCGACGCTTGGTCGCACGCTCCAATGCGCGACGGGCATGCTCGGAATCTATTTTACGTAGGGCGTATGCGGCCGAGCTCTGCACTCCGACATTCTCATCGTACAGAAGTTCGCTAAGGCGCCCCACAGCTCGATCTACTTCTGGTGAACCGCATTTCGCGAGAGCAAGCGCTGCTTCGTTGCGATCGTGAGCCGATCGACTGTAGAGCCGCCGTGTTTGAGTCGGAATCTCTTCCGTCTTACAGCAACCAACTAAGGTGCAAAAAAGAAGAGCTTCTAGAGAGCGACGCAACATAGGACAGGGGTTAGATAGTGTCCCAGGGGTATCCCCCCTTCCCTACAATATAGTCTGAAAGCGTCCGCATCTCGTCGTCTTCGTTCTGAATTAAACGACGAATATTCTGATTCATACGGCGCTTGGCCTGCTGAGTAAATATATGCGCGATGGAGATCTCCTGTGCGCACTTATCTGCACCGCGCTCCTCGATCAGACTGGTTACACGCGAGAGAACGCAGAGGCCGACAAAGAGATCGATAGCAATGTCCGCGACGCGCTTCGTGGGGAACTGCTGCCCGATGATCTCTTTCTTATATCGACGCAAGAGTTCTTCGCTCGCGCGGCTGAGGCGCTGGGTATATTCTTCATACACGGAGGCTTGCTCGCGCAAAGCCGGGTGCACGGAGCTTAACTTTTCTCGGCCGATTGAGGTAAGCCCCGTGACTCGCTTGGTGGCGTAGCGGGACAACA
>JAFLCA010000232.1 GCA_017302875.1 Deltaproteobacteria bacterium | reverse complement strand
CCGAGAAGTTTTCAGGGCGTAGATTCTTGATGTTTGATCTAGAAATATTTCCGAAGAGCCCACCAAAATAATTTCCCGTGCTGGCTGTATTCTGCGCGAGCCCGCGAATCGTATAGCCATTTCCATCGAGCGTGATGTCGGCAAGGTTGCCTGCGTTTTGATTTCCGAGTGCGGAGACGTCGATGTCATTGCAAAGAATAAACTTCGTATCGCCTTGCGCGCGTAGATTGATCGAAGTTCTTTTAAGGTCTTCGAGTGTGCGAATCTGTTTATAGCCGGGCACATTGCAGCTGCGAAGTGAGCTCATCATAGCGATTGGCTCGCAGAAGAGTGGTGCATCCATCGAGACTGCGCCTTGCTCACCTCGAAGCGCGAACGCGTTTGAAGATAGAGTGATGAGGCTTAGAGAAATAATTCCAATAAGTGAAAGGTACGAATTTTTATTGTTCATGTCCGACAAACTCCTGGTTAGCTTGAACCCCTGCTCGACAAAGGGAGGAATAGGCAATAAATGCGCCATAAGTGCATTTAGTAGTGGGGTGCTTATGTGACGGATTGAGTTAGTTGCTTAAAATTATTGAGTTTTTCTGCGAAAGCTCGGAATGTTTCCTAGTTACGAGGAGGCCGAAGAGTACTGACGCAGTCCGCGAGTCCAGACCCAAAGCATGAAGCTAAGTAATGTTACTGTTACGACGAGGATGTGTAGAAGCCGCATCGGGTTAAACTCTTCGAAGAACGACCAAGTTGGATACGATGCCATTAACGCGAATGGCATCGCAGTAAGAAATAGCACTCGCACCCATCCAGTATAAACTCCATCCGGACGCTCCATGGCATCTCGCAGGTAGAAAAAGGCATGTTGCAATCCATCTCCAGAGCCAGTCCAGAATGCGGGGCAAATCATCAAGACGCGCACGACGAAGAAGAGAACTGAGCCGTTCAGGATCAATAAAATTCCGTACAAAATTTTCCAGGCAGGAATAGGATCGGGGTACACGTTGAGCGCCCAAGCCAGAATTCCAGCGGCCATTAGAACATTCAGACAGGAGGAGGCAGCAAATTCGCGAAACGCAATAAAGAAGAGGGGCGAGACCGGGCGCACCAGGTAGTAATCCAAGTCGCCCTTATTGATGAAGGAGGGAATCCACCAAAGCCCGTTAGAGTAAATCGTCATTGAAATCGCGTCGATCATCAGCGTTACGCCGACAAAGATCATGGCCTGATCGAGCGTGAAGCCACCCATTGTTGCGGTGTGAAGATAGAAGGTGCGAAAGGTTGCTATCGCAATTACGTAGTAGACTGAGTCCATCAGCATGCGGAACCAAAAGTCGAAGCGGAACTGCATGGCCCGACTGAAGGCAAACTCAAGGAAATATCCGTACAGCCGCAGATAGCGCATCATACCGTGCGCTGAGCCTTCAAGTATTCGACGTACCACTGAACCGTCTTTTCGATTCCAGATGGAAGATCAAAGAGGGGTGCGTAGCCCAGGAGCCGCGTAGCTTTTGAAATGTCGGCATTTGAATGACGAATATCTCCCGCTCGGAAGTCAGCAAACTCAGGACTTGGTTTAGCTTTTATGGCGCCAAGCTTCACGAGCGAATCGGCAATCAAACCGTATAAATCCTTTAACGAGGTTTTTCCGCCAAAGGCAATGTTGACCACCGGGGCTCGTTCAGCGAGAGGCTGACACGCGGCAAGTAGGTTGGCCTGAACGACGTTATCAATGTAGCAAAAATCACGGCTGGTCTCGCCGTCGCCGAATATGGTGCAGGTTTTTCCAGCTACAAGGCTGCTAATCCAACGCGGAATTACCGCGGCGTACATACCTTGCGGGTCTTGCCTCGCGCCGAACACATTGAAATAGCGCAGCCCGACCGTTTCAATCCCATAGGCGCGCGAGAAAGTCTTTGCGTAAAGCTCGTTCGTATACTTGCTGACGGCATACGGGGAAAGCTGTTCGCCGATCACGTCCTCACGTTTTGGCAGCGAGGCGTCGCTCCCGTACACAGAACTCGAAGACGCATATACAAAGCGCTTTGCCTTACAGTCCCTCGCGGCCAGCATCACTTGCAGGAAGCCGTCAACGTTGGCGCGATTTGTGTCAAGTGGTGCAGCGATTGAGCGCGGAACCGATCCGAGCGCGGCTTGGTGGAGAACGTAGTCACAGCCCTGACAGACTCTTTGGAGCTTCTCGGCATCAAGGATATCGCCTTCGGTGAAAGTGAACTTACTCCAAGCTTCTTTCCCGACTGCGCGCTCGACGAGGGCAAGGTTCTCTTTCTTGCCAGTAGCGAAGTTATCAATTCCTCGCACATTCTGATTGAGGCGCAGCAGGTTCTCCAGAAGGTGCGAGCCAATGAAACCGGCGACACCGGTAATTACCCAGGTAGCGGGCTTTGAATGTAGGTCAGTCTGAAGATTTGAGAATGCGTTGGTCATACCGATACAGAAGAGGCTTATTCTTCGGTATTTTCGAATGGATAACCTGCGCCGTCAACAACTGCTTGCCCGAGCAGCAAAAATTGTGGAGCGTTTTCGAGAGCATGTCAAAAAAAGGACCAGTTTCTATTGGCGTGATCGCCGAAAGAGGTTAGGGTCGCGCGAGTTTCCTTTGCAAGATATGATTCAAGTGTGATGAAAGTTCTAGCCATAGGTTCTACGTTTGACCTGCCGGAAGTTTATATCTTTGCTGGCCTGGTAGAATGCGGAGTTTCCGTAGAGGCGGTTGTGTCCTCGGATTCCAGGCTTGTTGAAAAGTTAGAGGGGTTCGGCATCCGTTGCACTGTTCTGGATTTCAGAAGCAAGTTCGATGTGCGGGCAATCCTGTCGCTACGAAGAATTCTAAAAAGTGGGGATTTCGATATCCTGCATTGTCTTACCGCCCGCGCAGTTTCTAATACGCTCGTCGCTTCAGTTGGATTACGCGCTAAGCGTATCGCCTATCGCGGTACGTCGGGGCGCGACAGTCGTTTAAGCCCAGCATCGTGGATGACATTTTTGAATCCGGGCATTCACAAGATTATTTGCGTTTCGAATGCGGTTCGCTCTTTTATGTCGACTATGGTACCCGCTTCCAAGCTGACTACCATATATAAGGGACATGACATCAAGTGGTACCAGGCGAAAGGAGTAGTTGAACTTTCGGAGTTTGGCATTCCGCAGGGGGCTTTTGTTGTTGCCTGCGTTGCTAACATGCGTCCGGTCAAGGGCGTTCAACATTTGCTCAAGGCCCTGCGAGATATTCCACCTGAAACCAACATTCGAGTGTTGTTAATCGGAGAAGTGCGGAAGAGTGCCGATATGCAGGAGTTGGAGGATCCAGCCATCGCACCGCGAGTGCATCTGGCTGGATTTCGAGCTGATGTCGGTGCGATTCTCTCTCGTTGTCAGGCTTTCGTGTTGCCCTCAATTTCACGAGAGGGCTTGCCGAAGGCCATGATGGAAGCTCTTGCGATAGGTGTGCCGACTATTGTCACCGATGTCGGTGGAATGCCGGAAGTTGTTACACATTTAAAGAATGGGCTCGTCGTGCCGCCTGCTGATAGTGGCGCTATCGCTAAAGCAATCCTCTCCTTGCACGCAGATCCTGAACTCGCGAAAACTCTTGGCGCTGCTGGGCAACGTTCGATTGTCGAAACGTTCAATGTTGCCAATTCAGTTGAGGCGACCTTGGCGGTGTATCGTTCTCTGTGTCCCTGAGGGTCGTTTAGGAAGGAAATGGGAGGAGTTATCAGCATCCGGCTATAACCCAAAGTATCCCAACCGCGCTTGATGGAGCGGATTTCAATAACACAGGTGGGGGGATTCGAACCCACGACCTCCAGATTCGGGAGCCTGGTGCTCTGTCCAGCTGAGCTACACCTGCGTTGCAAAAGTTTGAAAAGTAGGAGGCGGGAGTCGAACTCGCAACCTCTAGAATCACGAGATCTAGCGCTCTACCAATTGAGCTACTCCTACTTCGCTGCACACATCGAAAGAACAGTGCCTGGTGAGAGGCGGAACAAATTCCGGATGCTGATTACTCTCTTCTACTTCGAGGTGTTACTCGAACTAGAAGGGAGTAGGGCGGGAACGTCGAGCGTAAGCTACTCCTGTTGAAGAGACAGATCAACGCGGAGATGAGTTTTTTTAATCAACGAACGATAGATTAATCGTAACGTAGAGCGAAGCATCTGCATCTCCCTCTGCAGAGCGGACTCAGCTAGGGCTTAGTCGTCCGCCTTTTACTGAGCCCACGGTCATGTATGAACCCGCCTTGCCCCGTCGAGGCTTTAGCGAAGATGGGAAGCAACCGCTCCCTAAAAGGAGCGAGTCTCGTCCGGTTACGGACGGATCCCCCGATCGGGATCCACCGTCGGCACTATTGCCACTGCTGTTCGTTGCGAGCGATTTTTCTTAAGCTCTATCCGAAGAGGGACTCAAAGAGTTCGCCAAATGTCTGATGCGCTTGTAGTGTCACCTTTACCGGATCAGACACGAACTCCACTCGAATTGGCAAGGTCTGATAGGCTGAGCGTATATCAGCTGCTGCAACAGTAGCATTCGCAACTGCCGCGCGCCCTTTCTCTTCCACTAATCCGAAGAATTCTCTAAGCGCGACTCGCTGCTCGTGCTCCGCTACAGCGCGCTCGTAGCGATCTCCCGAAGCACCGGTCATCACATTGTTTACGCGACGCTCGAAATCTTCTAGATCGGCAAGCTTTCCGGCGTTCGGCGTTAGGACGACCAAATTTCCACCGTTTCTGCGCACGAGAACGGCATGAGGGTAGAGTTCGCGCATTTCTCGTGACATCACTCTGAATATGTCAT
>JAFLCA010000231.1 GCA_017302875.1 Deltaproteobacteria bacterium | reverse complement strand
AAAGGCAAGGGAGTCGCTCACCGCCAACCCGTAGCCCAAGGTACGATTATGTCCATCAGGGTTCGAGCTGATCGAATCGTTGGTTTCTCCGTTAAATCGAGAGTACGCCGCAGAGAAGGTTCCGTAACGCCCGGACTTAATCGGATACGCTCCGGACACAAAGCCTGACCACTCGCTCTGGGTAATCTCGCCTTCCTGCAAGAATTCATTTCCGCGCGTGTCTCGAAATCCCAAATTACCAACGACTTCACGAGTGCGCATGAATCCCAATCCAGCGGCATTCATATAAATGCAAGCTGCACCTTCACAGAGTTGAGAGGCGGCGCCAGCAGTCGCGAGCGATCGCGCGTCTTCTGGAACAGTAAAGTACCGCTCCATAGCTTGCTGAATATAAAAGTCACTCTTTGCATCCGCGAATAGCGGAGTCGAAATGCCGCAAATGGTAATCGCAGCCAGCAGAAGAAAACGGATGAAAACCTGCATAAAAATGTATGGAACAATTAGGCGATAGGTTAGAACTCAGTATCTCTTTTAACGCGCTAAGTTACCATTCCACCATATCTAGAGGCATAAGCTGCATTCCCCTTGAGGAGACCTAAATTAGAAGAGGAGGAGGTACCCGCCTATAAAGGAAACGCTTCCTAGAACCAATTCCTCGCAGGCATTTGAATGATCCAGGCGGTGAGCACGCAACCGGAAGGAATGAAACTTAAAGCAGCTGTGGATCCTTCTTGGGGGATCCCACCTTAAGGTAGGTACGCCTGATAGTCCCACTCCGTCCGCAGATCTGTGAAGGCGACTTCACCCAGATAGTACCCAGGTTCACTTAACGGATGCTGTCGCTGCGCTGAGAAACTTGCCACTTGGATTTGGGCATACTCTAGATCCAGGGGAACGCGATTCTCTGCTTCATCTCGATATGCCCGAATTGAAACTTGAGAGAACATGTTTGAATGCAGATCCCTATGCGAGCGTATCACCAAGGTAATATCCCCTTCGCTCCTTACCACTTCCGACTCTTCAAGAGTCGGTCGAAAGGGCTCCGCAACCAAGCGCTGCAAGATCTCCAGCTCTAATTTCGTCGGTGGGACCGCCGTTGTCTCATAGAATCCACGAACCTCTTCGGCAGTCACAGGATCCTCAGCCTCCTCTTCATTTCTAGCGAAAAATTCTAAGTGGTCCGTTCCCAGGGCCTCCCCCGTGCAATAGGCCTGAACGATTCCGCGACAAAGCGAGCCCGCGCCACTATCGGCAGGATGCACCGAAGCAATACCAGAAGTGACTGCCACGAGCAGTTCGTCAAAGGTACAAACGTCCGCGGCATCAATTACCTCAACCCGGCCATCCTCAAAAACTCTGCACGAGCGCGCAGCTCCCTGATTAATGAAAACGAGTCCGATCGTATCATCGGATGCCCCTAAGGGAGCTGCCATTAGAATTGGGGAAAGATTTCGCTCTCCGAGCGTCGAGTAGCTGTCCCCTGTGCCCAGCCTTTCCCGTAAGGCAGCAAACAGCTCTGCCCCTTTCTCCATCGACATCTCCGCAGGCTCCTCAATCACGGTTGCCTTAAGCTGGATAACGGAGGATCTGTCGATAGTCGACAGCCGCGCTTGCCGAATAAAATGACCAACCTCGAAGTCAGCAGTTTGACCGTTCTGTATACCTTGGATTTTTAGCCTCAGGAGCTGGAAAGGCCGCTCATCCACATCCGCATTTCCAACTACCACCGAAAGGCCTTTGCCCTCTCGAAACACAACAACATTGTATTCGCCATAGGCAACAATCGACACCCTGCGATTACTACGAACGTTCGCACCGGCAAACGACGGATCAATAGATAGCTGTCGTGTATATGGCTCAAACTGCAACGCACTTACGAGAGCACAAATCTCTTCAAGTTGCTGCGCATTTGGTCGTCGACCCCATGACAATTCGTGGGGCTCATCATTCCTGCGAGCCGTCTCTGCAGTGGATTTTATCGCGGCTTCACGAAACTCAGCTTCCGTGTACTTCACTCTGAAATCTTGGTCCGGAATTTTCAGCGCAGCCCGAAGAACTGTATCAGCAATCTGCTCTGGCTTAAGCGGAGCAAAGTGCTCCGTCCCGGTTACTCGGATGAGATTCCCTTCGTGATCGAGCGAGGCCTTAAAGTTAAGCGCCTGATTAGAACTTGAAAAGTTTACAATATGCGAACGGTCGACTCCCGACAGGGACTTTGTGATCTGTCCCAATCCAGAGATCGTCCCTGAAGTAGTATCAAGGCTAACCGGAAACGCGAGGACGGGTCCGTTCTTGTCAGTCGCTTCATGCGCCAACTTCGAACGAGCGGCAGGTGTTAAAATTTCCGGGGCAAACATCGCAGATGAATTAAACAGTTAGACTGCATTGTTATGCGCCATAAAGGGTACGATGACGCACCCTACGCACAACAATAATACAGCCGGCAAGCCGGAATAGATACTGTCAATTCAAGTGCTTAAGCCAGACGGCGCTAGGTAAGACAACTCAAGTCCGCGCGACCCAAGAGGCTAATTCGCTAATTTGAAACAAATCGAGTGGCAGCCACCTTTCGCGCATCAGCTAAAGAATTACTGATTGAACAGTCCGTAATCGACGACTGCTCTCCACCATTGTTGCGATCAATTCTGAGTAATCCAATACGTCCATTCTCTGACGCGTCGACAATATTTGCTCGGCTAAAAGTGACGACAAAATAATACTTCTGTCCCTTACCAGGCTTCTCGCGGTTATTCATGGCGTTGTTAAGAAAGCGCTGAAAACACTCCAACGATCCGACATAGGAACCTTCAGTTGATGAGAGAGGAACCTGGGGATCGTAGAGGGAGATCTCCGGCTTCTTGAAAGTTTCGGCGCTATTTCCCACATACCCCTCGACATCTCTATGCAGACTTAGCATCACTTGCTTCGTGCTGCTCTCACTGTAGGTGAAAGGAGTGTTCTCCGGAATGATTATACTGACGCGCCCATCTGCAACGGCGAGGGATGAAGCGACTGAAAGGGAAAATGCTAAGGCAAGCAGCGTGCGCATGTTTGTTCTCCAAAGAATAGCGGAATTCAGGATCAGGCGAACTTTTCGAACGAATGATTAACCGGACGCCTACGTGTCTAGAATCAAAGTATACTCGCAGTCACTCCCGAGGACGACAGATTATTTTGACTGGACCTCAAGTCAGGCAAAAAAGGCTTCGCTCAAAATGTGTAACAAAAAGTTACAGTGATAGCGTCAATTAGCCTCCGCTCTCTCTTCATTTGGACGATTTAACGAACCGGTTGTAGCACTCGATAAGGCAAGTTCAATTAGATCGGGCACGGCCTCAGTAACAGGTCCCCATCGGTCCTTCACCGTAAGTCTTACGCTTACAATCTAGCTTAAAAACATTCTCGCTCAAATTTATTCCAAGGATAAAGATCACAATCGGAATCCACAGAGCGAGTGCCCACTTACGGAACACGCCTCGTAACAAAAAAATTACAGCAAGGAGAACGACAAGACTGTGCCACAAATAATGTCCCAGATAGATCCAAAGAGCTCTAATCGCATTCACGGTTCTCATACCGCAGTGAATGGGTGGCAAGGTCGGCGCTTCAAGGCAGGTCAGCACTAGTTCGATTACCCCAAGCACTGCCAAGGTGCTCAGCCCTATTCCGACCACCAAAGGCAACTGACCAATATTGAACTTCCCCATAAGAGCACTACTTATTGTTGCTTTCTACTTCTCCATCCAGGCGAGCGAAGGTTTCGCCGCGCAACAAAAAGCGATAGACAATATCGGCCAATCATTCGGCCATCTGCAGTGGAGTGAACACTAGCCGAGCCACGCGAAAACGCTATTTGTTAGTCAGCACTCCGTTCCATATTGTGTACTTACCCTCATGGGCAATTTTCCAAACGTTCTTACTCTCCACGGTCTTGCCAGCAGTGACGAACAGGGGCCCCGCCGCGCCAGATTTCAGCTCGTCTGAACTCAGCACCTCGATGATAGAGTCAGGCCCGGGCACCGCCTTAGCGTGTTTAGCTGCACGAGTTAACAGGTAAACAAGATCGTAGGCTTGAGCAGCGCGCGATTTTGGAGTGTCATCGAATCGATGGCGAAATTTCTCGTTGAACCAATCCGCCACATCAAACTGGGCCACAAAGGGAATGCCCTCAACCAATGCGGGGTCAACAACCTCGAAATATCCGGTGAACTTTTGAGCGGGAGCGCTATCACGAAATTGCTTAATAAGCGCCTCGGTGTGAGGAGGATTGGTGAAGAGCACGACCATTCCGGGCTTCTTTTTCACAGCACGCAGAATTAAGGTTCGATAATCCGCAGCCTCTGAAATAAACCGCTCATCACTAAGAATCTTAATGTTCGCAGCAGGAGCCTTCGCTTTCAAGTAATCACTGGCAAGAATCCATCCCTGCCCTTCCTCTGTAATTAAGGAAATGGAATCAACAGAAAGTTTCTTCACTAACTCTAAAAGCGAGTCACAGTAACTTTGGTAGGTGCTCTCGATTGTGAAGGTATATTTGTATCGCTGCGCAATATCCGGATTCCAGCGAATGGCAATCTGAGGAACTTTCTTTTGTTCCGCGAGCGGCGCGATGATGTCCGCCATATCCCACATCGATACGATTACATCAACTTTGTCCACATCCAGCAACTTGTGCGCCGAAGCAATGGCCTGTCTTGGTTCATGCTGGTTGTCTTCAAAGAGCGGAACAACCTTCACCTCGTCGGAGGCAAAGTCCTCGACTCCAAGTTCAATCCCACGCTTAACATCCTGGCCGACGACCGCGAGGCGTCCCGTAAGTGGCAAGGTAGCGCCGAGTTTTACCTCCGTCGGAGCGCAGTGACCGGTACTAGATAAAGCCAACAGGAAAAAGAGACCAGCAAGAATTTGGGT
>JAFLCA010000230.1 GCA_017302875.1 Deltaproteobacteria bacterium | reverse complement strand
CCTGCTGAGAGAAATAGTCGCCGGAAAGCGAAGCCTTGAGAATGCGCTCGGCAGTCGAAAGGTCCTTGGCGGAAGGCTTTTCTTCAGCCCACTTCTTTAAGGAGGCCGTCCATTGGCCCACCTCGCCAGCTTCGGCGCGCGGCAACTGCAACTTAGAACTCAGGGCACTTAGGTTGACATACGTGTCAGCAGGCTTGCCCACGGAGCGAACCTCAACCACTAACCAGCGCCGCAAAAGAGCCATCTTTAGATAGTCTGATTGGGAAGTCGTCAGACCCTTGGCTAGGGTTTTTCGCGCCTCTTCTAGTTGCCGAGTCGCTAGATAAAAATCGACTTTCTGAATTTCAGACAGACCGTGCGGCGCTGCTCCACGGTCAGCAAAAGCGGCCGTAGCGTTATAGGTCACGTGGCAGTTCACGCAATAATTAGACAGCGTTCGTAAGCGCCAAAACGCATAATCCTTTTTATTCTCACTAAAACGAGTGGTCGCATCCTTGAGCATTTCGGTGACAAGTTTAAGGGAGCTGGCAAATCCCGGCTCGTTCTTATACGGGGACTTCACCTCTTCAAGACCATGAAAGTTCTGCGCGAGCGACTCCAGATTTGAAGATATCGCGGCGGAGTTTTTGGGATCACTAAAGGAATTGGCGTCCCGCATATAGACTTGCAACTCCTTAAAGTTTTCGTATGCCTTATCCATCGAAGGGCGCAGGCCTTCAGCTACCGTGAGCACGGGAAGAGATCCCAGCGCCGCACAGAACAGAATCGCAGCAAGCCTAGGGCGGGCTGAAAAATTATTCATAAAACTCCCTTCTCGCAAAGATGTCTCGAGTTGTGCAAGGTCCGACCGTACCCCTAGGATCGCAGTTCTTCCCCTAGAACCCTACACGCATCAGTCGTGGTAAATATCCCTACCAACTTTTTATCATGCGCAACCAGCGCGCAACCATAATGTTCGGCCGCCATGCGCGTAACAACTTCATCAAGCGGCGTCTCAGGACTAACGACATACGGTTCCGGAGTATAGACCTCTTCGATGTCAAACTCGCGTTGCTGATCCTTCGACCAAGCAGTTGCAAACTGGATATCTCGATCGGAGATGACACCGATGAGCGCACCACCAGATTGTACGGGCAAATGGCGAATACCGTATTTTCGCATCATATCTCGCGCAACTTTGACGCTTTGATCAAGACCGATAGAGTGCGGACAAATAGTCATATAACTCTGAATTGATTCTGACATACTCATTCCTCCTGTGCTTTTAGGTTGCTGTAACTTCCTGCGTTCAATACTTGCTGATAACCTTGCTTCTGCAACTCCGCCTGCGCGAGGCTCGCGCGTCGCCCGCTTCCACAATACAATACTATCTCACGATTCTTGTTCGGCTCTAGACGCGGCAGCACGGTCGATACCTGCGTGTGCGGCACATTGACGGCATCTCTAAGGTGCCCCTGCGCGAACTCCTCAGGAGATCTCACATCTAACAGAAGCGCACCTGCATGGACTTTTGCCAGGCTTTTTTGTGGAGACAGCGCATCGATAGGCTGCGCAACTACCGCAGGCGAGCTTGCCATCGATGGAGGCGGCACCGTAGGCGCTTGAGCGCAGGCGGAAAGGACTAGTCCCCCCGCTAGCGCGGCACACACGAGCCGGTGGCGCGAAAATTTAGTAAAGATCCGCTTAAGCATCTATCCTCCACGAACAAGTTGCCTCAGATGTGACTACACCCGCTGACTCGATAGAGCAAGAAAACAGAATTTTCATTCGCCGCCGCTTCTCCATTTCCGCGCAGCGTTTTATCCGTATCATTTCGCCGGCGTAGTTCTTGAGTTTTTCGATCAAGTACCATTGGCAAGACCAGGCACTCTCGCTCTGCATATTTTTCGCTTTACGTATTTAATTGCGCACGGCGCTATGCCACACTTAATAGATAAACATGTCTATTAAGATGCCATGACGGCATTGATTGAACAAAAACGTAAGGTGCCTCTATGAAAACATCGACACTCAAGAATGCGCTGCTTCTTTTAGCAGGAGCAGCTTTCTTCGCTGCCAGCGGGGTCTCGGCCCAGCCGCTCAAGCAGATGATCTCCCCTGTCTCGCATCCAACCAACTTCGAGGATCCGCGCCACTCAACTGAGTTGCGTCCCATCTACATCTACCACGAGATAGATCATGACTTTGCAACGGAAGGTGGTAACGTGCAGATCACGGCCCTGCAAGCACGGTTCAAATTGACGGATGACTTTTCAATCATCGCAACCAAGGACGGATACGTCGATTTCAATCCCCACAGCACGCTAAACAAGTCGAGCGGCTGGGCAAACATTTCGGCTGGTGCAAAATATTCACCCTACCGAACCGACAGCTCGATCGTCTCGATGGGCCTGCGCTACGAAATTCCGGTTGGCGAAGAGAGCGTACTGCAAGGACAAGGCGATGGGTTAATTAATCCCTTCGTCAGCGCGGCAACCACTATCGAAAATTGGAACTTCATGATTGGAAGCGGGTTCCGGCTCCGTATCGACAGCAGCGACAGCTCGCTCTACGATCTTGACGCTCATGTGAGCTACAAGATTGGCAACTTCTACCCGCTGGTGGAATTCGGCCTAACTCACGTAATGGCCGCCGGCAACAGACTTCCGATCGCTGATGAAGGGCAGGACTTCTTCGATATCGGCGCGTCGGAATCCGACGGAGAGAATATCACCACCATGGCGGTCGGAGCGCGATATCGCATTACTGACAATCTTGATTTCGGCGCTGCCTACGAATTCCCCCTCGATAACAGCAGCGGCACGAGAATCATCGAGTACCGCGTCACAACGGACTTTATCTATCGCTTTAGCTGCACATAATCGAGAAACACAAACATTTTAGATAGGAGAACTACATGGAAGGCCATCATCATCACGATCTAGGAAGTGAGTTCCCGGAATACCGGGATAAAATTCACTACCTCAAGCAATCCGATGCTCACTTCAAGAAGTTGAGCTTGCAGTACGAGGCGGTAGATAAATCTATCGCGCGCATTGAAAGCCGCATCGAGCTTGTCGATCAAATGGAAGAGGAGAAATTAAGAAAAGAACGCCTGCAATTGAAAGATAAGATCTACGCTTATCTTCTGAAGTAGTTCTCCGCCCCTGAAGCCGCTTAACCGCACCGGTTAAGTGGCTTCAATGGGGCCCGAACCGAAGGTGCGTAGCTGAGTATGGATGCTAGCATTGATTGCATCTTTAACGGCGTGGGCATTACGAATTCCTTTCATCTCAATGGTCGCTTTTTCCAGCTCTGCATGCGGCCCTAAGACAATAAGATCCGAGACCCCCACCAGCTGCTGCCAAATCGAAGCGCGAATTTCTACGCCGCGAATATGCAGATAATTCAGGCGGACGGAACGACGCTGCAAGTCCATCAAACCAGAGACCTCCAGCACATAATCCTCACACAGGATGTAGCGATAGTTGTAAAGAGAATGAACTATAAACACCCCCAGCGTAATCGGGAGTATGGCGAAGAGCGGGATGGGCAAGGAAATTGGGTACCCAAGCCATTCGCCTAAGGCCAGGCGCTGCACGGACCACTCAAAGCGTGCGGTCAGCCAAATACTTGAGACCGTCAGTGCAATAAGTATAACAAGAGCCGGTATCTCACTACGAAGCGATCTGAAGATTACTGTCGGCGCTGGAGACTGTGCTTCTTGGGGAAGCGGGCTGACCGAGTGTTGTTCCATTTTGTTCTCTCTTCAAGGGTATCTGCAACCGCGCACGCACAGAATAGCACCAACTAAATTGTTTATCCATTTCTGGATTTAGGTACAGTTCCTGCAACGACACGCTACTTTGCTGGAATACACCGCGATTCCCACTTCGAAAAATCGCCTGCGAGAAACAAGTTACTTGAGCTATCGGCAACGGCAACATAGAGTGTGGAGATGATGAGTCGTCGCCGATATTTTAGAGCTGGCTGGTCGCACTTCTGGCGCCAACTGCGCAAGGTTAGCCGCAATCCAATATTCCTCGTCCTGACAATCGTAGGCAACTTGATATTATTTATTTGCGCCTCCCTATTTTTTATCGAGGAGCATGGCGTAAATCCCGCGGTAAAAAACTTCGGCGATGCGCTGTGGTGGTCTTTCGTCACCATGACCACGATCGGCTACGGAGATATCGTCCCGCATACTTGGGTCGGTCGCTGCATTGCCGTAGTTCTCGTCCTCACTGCCGGAGTTTTATTCTTCGGCTTTGTTGCACTCTTAAGCAGCGCCTTCGTCGAGGTAGAGTTCCTAGAATTAGAGCGCGAAGTCGAGGCGTTACGCATCAAGCTCGATACGGTGCTCAGTCAGAAAGAGAACGAATAGGAGACTCGCCCCTAGGCCTCTCTATCGTTCTTGTCCTTTTGCTCTTCATCATCAAACAAGATTCGCATGGCCGGAGTTTCTAGGTCATCGAACTGTCCAGAGCGTACACCCCAAAAATAAGCGGCAATGCCTCCGATCGCGAAGAGGATCGACAGCGGCAGAATAGCAAAAATTATTCCCATTTAGTTGCTGCCCCTGGACTTGAACGAATTACCTACTATCGACGAGAGAATGACGGTACACGAGCTGATCGGCATTATAAGCGCAGCAATCAGAGGAGTGATATAGCCCAAAACGGCAAGAGAAGCGCCGAGCAGATTGTAAACGATGGAGTACTTAAGATTCCGCTGCACCACTAGTTTCGTGGAGCAAGCGCCCTCGTACGCGCGCCAGAATCCACGCAGTCCCTGACCAGACACGAAGACATCCGCCACCTCTAAGGTGGCTTCAATTCCTCCACTGACCCCCACTCCAACATTACTTGCCGCTATCGCCTGCGCGTCATTGAGGCCGTCGCCCACCATTACTGTGATCGCAGTGTCTTTTTCGATTACACGCGCTTTTTCTTCCGGATACAGGTCCCCCCT
>JAFLCA010000023.1 GCA_017302875.1 Deltaproteobacteria bacterium | reverse complement strand
CCAGCTGAGCTACGGGCACGCACGAACCAAATCAACTATCCAGCTCCCCTCGACAGGCTCGGGGCGTTCTCGCCTTTCGCTTCTTGCCGTGAGCAAGCAGCCCTGCGGCGCGTCGAACGGAGCTACGGGCACGCACGCGCGGACAGAATACTAACGAAATGTTGCAGATTTCAAGGCTTGAAGGGCAATAGAATCGGCACCAGCAGCATGACCATAATGAACATTATGAGAGAGAGTATCCAGCCAATCCGGAAGTAGTCTTTAGCTCGATATCCGCCGGGATTCATGACCAAAAGATTTGATTTGTGGCTAAACGGTGTCAGAAAGGCATTGGAGGTCGAAAGCGCAACAGCCATCATAAAGGGATAAGGGCTGACTCCCAGGCTCTGTGCCAATTGAATCGTAATCGCGCTCAGAAGTACCATGGCAGGCGCACCATCGAGAGCCTGACTAAGCGCGCTAGCAAGAACACACAGGCCCGCCATCACTACCATCGGGCCATACTGTCCGGCGTGCGCCACTACCAGCTCCGAAATGAGCGCGGCTGCTCCTGATTTCTGGAACGCTATCCCTAGCGGCAATAACGCTGCGGTAAAGATTGAGACACGCCACTCAATCTCTCGATAGGCTTGCTCCGCAGGCAGCACACGCGCGACGAGCACAATCGTCA
Organism: Deltaproteobacteria bacterium; assembly: GCA_017302875.1. Taxonomy (GTDB): domain Bacteria; phylum Bdellovibrionota_C; class UBA2361; order UBA2361; family JAFLCA01; genus JAFLCA01. The sequence continues at coordinate 28,838 of JAFLCA010000023.1, read as the reverse complement.
CCGCCAGCAACGCAGAGATTTCGACCGGCTCGATCTTGAAAACCGCGAGAGCCACCATGATAACAAATGCAGCGATCGCAATCGGGGCCTTCGCACGCTGACGCGACTCAGTCTTGGACTCCGAGAGGAACACGAAGTCGGCATCGCGCATTAAGGTGGCGACCCGATCGCGAGGGCCCTGCAGCAACAAGGCGTCACCGAATTCCAGTACGCGATTACCGAGCCTTGTTCGATGCGGCTCACCGGCACGCCAGATTGCAAGAACCTGCAGGCCGTATCGTTCGCGAAACTCAATCTCGCGAATCGTCCTGCCAATCAGTGAGCTACGCGGTGATAGAACCGCCTCAACAACGGCTACCTCAAGCGAATCAAGCTCGGACTCGACGTTCGTGGAAAGAATTTCGAATTCGCCTAAATGTTTGATTCCGTCAAAATCACGCTCCTCTCCCGCCACTACTACTTTTGGAGATTGGCCATCGGCGCATTTCTGAACTGCTTCGAAGTCGGAAATTCTTCCCGCTACAATTAATGTATCGCCGGCGGCGAGGCGATCAATACCGCGCGGCGCCAGGCGCTGACGCGGCCCATGTGTGATTGCCAGTACCAAAGCACCCAGGGCATTGCCGAAGCCGACACTTTCAAGTGTTCTCCCGACTAGGGACGAATTGGCAGGAACACGCAGGGCGAATAGGCGCTCGTAGAGACGGTACAACTGGGGCAAATCCTGTCCCGTCGCGCTCTCTTTGGGGATTTGATTACGAGGAAGAAGCTTCGGGCCAAGCATAGCCAGGAAAACTGCACCGAGCAGCATGGCTACCAAGCCAAATGGCAAAAACGCCAAGGTCGAGAACGGCGCAAGGCCAGCCTCTTCAAGACTATACTGGGCCAGCAAATTTGCAGGAGTGCTGAGCGGCATCGCCATGCCGCCAAAAATGGTTCCAAACGAAAGCGGAATCAACAAAAGTGACGGCGGGATTGATGCACGAACCGCCAATCCCATCACGCCTGGCAGTAATAATGCAGCCGCGGCGACACGATTCATGAAGGAAGACAAGAAAGCGGCGACGAGAACCACTCCGATAATTGCCAAGGCTTGGTTCGACCCGACGCGCCGATGCAAGACGGCTGCGAATTTTCGCGCGACGCCGGTCTCCTTGAGCGCCGCGCTCAACACGAAAATGCTGACCATAGTAATGAACACGGGAGAGGAGAAGCCGGACAGAGCCTCATCCGGCGTTAGATAGCCCGCAAACGTTAAGAGCAACAACCCGCTCATCGCGGTAACATCGAGTGGCAGCTTCTCGGTAAAGAAGAGGTACACCATCCCCGCGATAATCAGAAACAGCGCGGAAATCTCGATACTCATTGCTGTAACCGGCTAAGCACGCAAATAGGTATCTTCAAAAATCGAAGGGCCAGCCTTTATTGCAAGCCGATGGTTTGCCGCCAGATGACGGACGATTTTAAAGATTGTCTCAATGCTGTCAGTCAATTTTATACCTCGGGCAATCTGCTCTATGCTTTGCGGAGCCGACTGGCTGCTCAAAAAATCAACTATCTGCTGTTGAAGGGTAAGCACCTGCTGCGCCGCTTTTTTCCCTGCTTCCACCCCAGGCTGGTGATAGGCATTGATATTGACGAGTGATGCATAAAGACCGACCGCGCGTTCGAACAGTGCAATTAACTGCCCGATGCTATACGGACTCACTGAGCCGATCGTAATTGAAATGCTTTCACGCTGATTCTCAAATAGCGCTGAGCGGGTTCCCTGGTAAAATCCTGAGAGGTAATCCCCGCTGGTCACGCCCTTTTCCACTTCAAATGCAGCCGCAGAAAATGAACCGTTCGCGGTAAGACCACTATCATCTCGCAACACTTCGATGAAAACAGCAAAGAAGTTATTCAATCCTTCGCGAAGCTGCTGTACATAGGCATGCTGATCGGTGGAGCCTTTGTTGCCGTACACCGCGATACCTTGATTGACCTTCGCGCCAGAAAGATCTTTCTCTTTTCCGAGACTCTCCATCACCAACTGCTGCAAATATCGGCTGAATAATTCCAGACGGTCTTTGTACGGCAGCACCACCATGTCCTTAAGTCCCTTGCCGCCCCCAACGTGGTAGAACATCAGCGCCAATTGCGCGGCGGGATTTTTCTGAACTTCCGGAACACGGGTAAGCTCATCCATTTCACGAGCACCGCGCAAAATTTCATCGACATCAAATCCCTGCAGAGCGGCCGGTAGTAGCCCAACTGCGCTGAACTCACTGGTACGCCCTCCGATCCAGTCCCACATGGGGAAGCGCGCCAACCACTTCTCGGCGGTTGCCGTCTTATCAAGCTCACTGCCTGCGCCCGTTACTGCGACAAAGTGCGTGCCTACGCTAAGCCCGACGGACTCGAACGCGTGCTTGGCTATTAACTGCCCGTTTCTGGTTTCCTTGGTTCCACCGGATTTCGAAGTAACTATCACGAGCGTCTTGGTCAGATCCGGCAGAAGTGCCAACACCTTCTGCATCCCATCAGGATCCGTATTGTCGAAGAAACTGACCTTGAGAGGATCGCGCGCGGCGCCGAGCGCTTGATTCACAAACTGCGGCCCCAGGGCCGATCCGCCGATACCGATGACCAGCAGGTGCGAGAACTTCTCCCCTTTGGCATTTGCAATCTTTCCTGAATGAACTGACTTCGCGAACTCTTTTATCTTGGCGAGCGTTCCGTCTATTTCTGCAGCTATCTCAGGGCTCGGCGCTCGCTTGGAATCACGCAGCCAGTAATGTCCGACCATGCGTTTTTCATCAGGATTGGCGATCTCGCCGGCTTCTAGCTTCTGCATAGCGGAAAAGGCCGCTTGGAGCGGGCCGGCCATGGAGGAGAAGAAGCTTGGCGGGAAGTTGATTCGGCTAATGTCCAAAGCGAACTGACGCTGGGCATCAAATAAATAGTACTCTTTGAATTTAGACCAAAGTTGCTGTGCATTCATGTGGATACCTTGCCTGGGAGTAAACTGGCTGACTTTATCAAACGAGACTTGAGGTTACAGCGACATAAATATTTCGCATAACTGCTTAAGACCCCTCGCTTTAGTTGCTCCGGATACTAACTTATAATAGGTTGTGACCGATAGTAGACTTAGGCTCCCCGGAACTTCTGTGAAGAGATGGCTAGTCGAGCGCGTTAACTGCCTAACAATGCTTTAAGTATTTGTTATGATTAAAGATCACGTTGTTTACTTCACCGAATTTCTAAAAGAATTCCAGAATACCGGAACGTGCTTTCCTAGCTCTAAGTGGGCGGCCAGAGCTCTAACGAACCCCATGCGGGCAACTCGTACTCCGCAGCGCATTCTCGAATTGGGGCCAGGCACCGGCGTTGTCACGGTTCGTATTTTGAAGGACATGATCCCAGGCGATCGGCTGACCATTTGCGAGATCAATCCGCGCTTCATGGCTGCCCTGAAAGAGAACCTCAAGAGCAACCCGGACTACCAACTTCACAAAGCCAACATTTCATTCTTCGAAGGCCCCGCGCAGGAAATTCCTGAGGACGGCCCCTATGATCTAATTGTGTGCGCACTGCCGTTTTTGAATTTCGACTTAACAACCGTTGAGGAGATCTTCTCGAAGCTGCAACGCGTCAGCACCGCTCACACGAAGATGACGTACTACGAGTACATTGGATTGCGCTCGATAGGAAAAATGGTGGCACCCGCCGAGCGAAAGCAGAACTTAAAGAAGTTGGACGTATTCTTTTCTGGTATGTACAAGCGCCACAACATGCAGCGCGAGCGCGTATGGCTGAACTTCCTGCCAATTAATATCTACACCCTCCACATGGCGCCGGCCTAGGAAGGCCGACCAAAGCCCCTAGCGATCGTGGGGCTGCGAGTTTTCTGCTAATTGCACTACTTTCCCCGGCATTTGCGCGGGCGGACTGTTGCGTCGCTTCACAAAGCCATACGGGCCGCTCAATACATAGGCGCTCGCCAGCACGAGGAATCCGAAGCCACTGTTATACCAAATCAGCGCAATCAAGGCCCCTAGGGCGATTCGAGCGAACAAGCGCATTCCTGAGAGCTTCAAGCGCTTAACGCTAAAGAACTCAATGCGAGAGACCATGAGATACGCCAGCGACACCATCACAATGGTGCCGAACACTTGCAGCATGAAACTCGATTGAACGCGCGGCGCAAAGTTAACGAGAGCCGCGACAAAACCGGCGGCCCCGGGAGTCGGACATCCGACGAAGCTCTTCAGATTTTCAGCAGCGATGTTGAAGCGTGCCAGACGGCTCGCTGCGCAAATAACGTACACGAACGTTACCGCTACACCGAACTCATCAGCCTGCGGAAAGAAACACCAATGATACAACAGAATGGCGGGGGCGACGCCGAAAGAAATAAGATCGGAGAAAGAATCGAACTCGAGCCCGAATTTTGAAGTTGCATTCAGACGACGAGCCACCCGGCCATCGAGACCGTCGAGCAAAATGGCGATACCAATCGCCAGGGCCGCTTTCTCGTAGCGATTCGTGGCCGAATACATGATGGCCAAAAATCCGCAAAACATATTGCCGATCGTTACAGCATTCGGCACGAGATAGCGCCTGCGGTACCAGCGTTCTTTTAAAAGCTCCCGAGAGAGCTTGCGACCACTAATTTCTTTTTCGGTGTCCAAGGTATACGTGATCTCCTTACAACATGACGAACATCATACCGCATCACGAACAGAAAACAATCAACTCATACTCTAACCTATAGTACTAATCTACTTACAGTAATCCTCGGATTTTCTCCGAGACTGTGACCTGTGACAGGCTCCGTGCTGTTTTAGTATTTTCGTAAACGTGAGAACATCATAATCGTAGTGGAACCCTTAGCCAGCGCATAGCGCGGTTTTCCCGGAAGTTTAGGATGGGGCTTCAATGTTTGACGAAAAAGATTTCTTCCGGAGACAGGGAAAATGGAACATATGACGACTTCACCAGACGAAAAAGCATTTCCGGGAATTGAACAAGCTACGGTCGTGCTCACCGAAGATCACGATATCGTTCGCTATGCAGTTAAGTCCCTACTCGAGAAGTCTGGCCACTATAAAGTGGTCGGAGAAGCGGAGAACGCCGAGAGTACTATCGACCTCCTCGAGAAACACCGCCCGCAGTTGGCCATCCTGGACCTCGGCTTGCCGGGACGAAGCGGCCTTGAGACGATCTATCAGATCAAAGAACGCGGCCTTCCCACTCGTGTCGTGGTTTTCACGATGTACGACGATCCTGCGAAAATGAAGCAAGCGTTAGCGGCTGGCGCAGCCGGATATATTTTAAAGAACTCCTCGCCAGAAGTGCTCCTCGAAGAGTTGAGCCGTATCATGAATGGCGAAGTGGTTCTGCCGAAAAAGTACGAGCCCCTCAAGAGTGAATCGGGTTGGACTCCCAGCACCAGCGAGAAGCCTTCGAGTGAGACAGACCCTCTCGACAAACTCAGCAAAAGAGAGCGTGAGGTATTTTTCCTTCTCGCCGATGGGTTGCCGAACCGCGTCATCGCGAAGAAGCTTTTTATCAGTCCGCGTACCGTAGAAACTCATCGCGCTCGTGTAATAAAGAAGCTCGGGTTTAGCTCAACGGCAGACCTTATACGCTACGCGATACGCCATAACCTACTAACGGTTTAGACGGCTGTCCGGTTCGGGTCCGACTACTTCTGCCATCTGTCGGTTTTTGTGCCTTCCGTAGGATATTGTATACTTTAGAGGACACATCCTTCTGTGCACACGGCGCATCAGAAGTTCCTCAGAAGATATGCAACCAGGCACCCTCAGCTCGTCTATAACGCAGCCCATATCCGTTGGCCGTCTCTGGTCGGCGTTTCGATCATTGAACTTCCTTTTAACGCTGCGCGGCCTGCTCGTGCTTATCTTTATCGGTCTCCTATTTTTGGGGCCGGTCTCAAATGATCACGACATCGTTGCTTCCATTTTCGCCTACGTTCTACTTTCAGTGCTCATTTTGAGCATTTCTCTAACAGTCCTTCAGGGACTAGCTCTTCGTAAAACCCTACGCGTAAGTCTGCATGCGCCCTCTGAGGGGGCCAGCGGTGAAGCCGTCGTGTCGGGGGCCAGCACTCGCTTCCTGCTTCGAACCTCGAAGGTGCAACTTGCGCCTCTCTTTGTGCTGACCATTCAGCCCGAATTTCAACATGACGGCGTCGTTCCCTCTATTCATCGACTCACCGGCACCGCTGCTCAGGACAGATTTTTGAATGAGCTGATTTCCTTTCCTCATCGCGGGGACTGGAGCATTACTCGCATTGTCGCAAGCGTAGGCGACCAGCTCGGGTTCACGCAGCTTTCATGGGAAATGGATCCGAACCCTGCCCAGATTTTTAGAGTGGAGCCGCCGCGCGTTCAGGAAACACAACTTCCCATTATCAGTTCGTGTCAGCGCTCGGGAGACATGCTCATGGCGGCTCACGACAGACTTGGAGATCCGTTTGATTTAAAGTCTTATCATCCTTCTGATGGACTAAAAAAAGTAGTCTGGAAAATTTTTGCGCGGACAGGAGAATTGATTGCTCGGCATCCGGAGCACTCCATGAATCCGGAAGGCCAAGTGATCCTACACTGCATTGCGGGGCAAGCCGACGACCATGTTTGCGCCGCAGCCCTCGCCTACTCGCGTCAGCTAAGAGAACTTGACCTTGAACTCTTCTTTGGCTGCGAAGGAATGAATGGCCATGCGATAGCGCGCAGCGCAGAACAAGCCTGCGATCTTTTAGTCGAAACAGCCTGGGGCGAAATCAGATCGACAGAAGACGTCAGTCACCTGCTCCAGAAATGCTCAGAGGAACTGCTCGATAGCCGCATAGACAAAATCGTTCTCTTTGCCCCGAAGGACATGTTGGAAACCGAAGAAGATCTGCAACGAGTATTCGACATCGCAGAATTTTTGGAGCAGCGACAGATTACCCCGATTTTTTATATCATCGAGAACAAGGCGGCTAAGGCTCCTGAGATAGCACCTCCAGCGGCGCTGCCGGCTAGAGTTCAGAATTGGTTTTTTAGTTCAAGTGGAGTCAAGCCGCTGGACTCCGAAGAGGGCTATCGCTACTTCTCCACGGTATGTTCACAGCGTGAATGGGGGCTCTTCGTATCATGACGATACTGACGCACCCCGCATTCGAAAGCCGCAGTGCCAGATTCAGCTTCTGGGCGGTAATCCTGCTGCGCTCACTGTTCTTTACGGTATTCATCTTCAGTTTGAATCGCATCATCGATTTAGGTACTCCGGCTTTCCTTGTCAGTGCCGGAGCAATCGCCGGGGTATTTGCGGTTTCGATGTTGGCGTTCACGAACTTGCGCCAGCGGGGGTTCTTCACTCTGCTTCTACTTGGTTATTTGCTTTACAGCGTGTTGCAACTGCCGCTCCACCTACTCCCTCATATAGATGGCCTGCGCAGCTTTTTGGGGTTCGACCTCATCTTGCATCTCGATCTCATCCTCGGAGCTTTCGCGCTCTCAGCCCTTTCAACTTGGGCATTCTGGAAGTTTCGTCACGCCCTGACCTTTGAAATTCTGGCGCTCTGCGCTACCGGAGTTTACCTCTTTGCAGGACATCGCAACTTTCACTTCGATAATCCCCAGATAGTGCACTCGCTGGCGTGGAGCCTGAAACTTGAGCAACTAAGCACACTGATCGGTCTGGGGACCCTGATGGTTCTGGCAATTCTGACGTATGTCTTTTTTGCCACGCTCCCTGGCAAACCGGTCGCCACGCTTGGTGCGGCAGCCGTGCGCGCTGACACCTCGAAGCCGAATGTTCCCGCGCTGGCGCTTCTGACTGCTTTGTTTTGCGCATTCCTCGTTATAATCACCACCAAGCTTTACTCTTTCTATAGCGAAGCGGCTGAAACTCGTATTGCGAATGGTGTAGGTGAAGCCTCAAATGAGGGCATGACGCCGCTGGGCTTCCACTCCGCCCTGGGCAGCACCAACCAACCATCGGCCTTAGTTCGTCTAGAAGGCGATTATAAGGAGAACCCCTTTAGTCCGATGATGTACATGCGAGAGAGCGCGCTGTCCCAGTTCAACGGTCATGAGTTGACGATCGCCAATCGCACCTACGATCAGGACGTTTCGAACACCAGCCCGGCAGAAGCGTATGCGACTGAAGAGGACCCTTCCCTCGGAAGCCGCGTGCCGTTAGTGCAGTCTGTCTATCTTCTTACAGATCATAAATTAGCCTTTGCGGTCGATTACCCAACCTCTATTGTCGGCCTGAAGAACCCTAATCCTTCACGCTTCAAGGGGGCTTTTCGTGCCTACTCGATTGCGCCTGGATTCCCGTTACAATCTTTAGCTGGATTGGAAGTGGGAGATCCCAAATGGAGCCCAGCCACCCGCGATCACTATTTATATCCGCACCCCGATCATCGTTACGCGGAGTTGGCACAGCAGATTACCGAGGGGTACACGAATCCCGTCGAAAAGGCTGCTGCTATCGTTCAATATCTCTCCAAAAATGCGATTTACACACTCACCCCGAACCACGAGGTGAAGCCGGATGAAGATCCAGTAGCTCCATTTTTGTTCGGCGATAAACGTGGGTATTGCGTTCACTTTGCGCACGCCACCGTATATATGCTGCGCGCTCTTGGAATTCCTGCGCGAATCGGGACCGGCTATCTGACCGATCTCAGCCAAGCCAAGGACGGACATATCCTTTTGCGCATGAGCGATCGTCATGCATGGGCCGAAGTCTATGTTGCCGGCCACGGTTGGATTCCGTTCGATACACAGCCAGAACAGGTCGAGAATCATGCGGATACGCAGGTCGACATGAAGGTGCTAGAAGAATTAATGGGTCTATTGGATCCCGGAGAGGAAATTCTGCCTAAAGACGCGACCGCTGGAGAAAAGGGCCTGCAGGAACCTTCGCCTTATTACATTCCTGGAGTTCGCGATCTTATCGTGGCGCTGATCCTGACTACGCTACTCCTCGTGGCCACCAAGCTTTATCTTCGCTTCGGGTGGGCGCTGCCCGGCAATGCGGCCTTTAAGCTGCGTCGTTCATACATCGCAGTGCTCTCAACGCTTCACGATCTTGGATACCGGCGCGATCTCGGAGAAACACGCGACGAATTTCGCGCGCGCGTTCGCCGCGAACTCGGAGTCGATCCTTTAACCATCGCCCCTACCCATCTGCGAGCAGCATACGCTCGTGATGGACTCTCGCACCTCGATACCGCGGCTATAGAGGCGATGCATCAGCGCGATCGCGAGAAACTCTCTCAGGTAGAAAAATGGAAATTGGCGCTGGCAGCACTCAACCCCGCTTCGGTATTTGCGGCTTTGGCGAGGACAGATTGGTGAAAACATTAGCGCGCCATTTTCTCGCCCTGATCACCTCGGTATTTCTCGTACTGAATGCGCTACCGCTTCGCGCCGATATTCACGATCCCTACGATCCATTCGATCGTTCAAGGAACGATTCGAATGAGCCCGACAATGACGCCGACAAGAGCGCCGATCAGTTAATTCTCGAGGGCTCCGTTTTACTGCAAGACGAGCGTCCACTTGACGCACGAACGAAACTCCTCAAAGCGCTGCAGAAGGATCCAAAGCAGTATCGCGCGCATATCCTTCTAGCTGGCTACTACATGGTACATGTGGGGCATTTCAAGTTGGCGCTCAAGTACGTTAAGCAAGCCCTGGCTCTATTCGAGGAAAGAAACGGCAAGCCTCCCTATACGGACTTGATTGCACAAAGCGAGCACGAACAGCTCCTCTACTTACTGTCCCAAGCACGGCTGAATTTGGATGACTATCAAGGAGCACTTGATGTCCTAGACGAGTTCACCGCTCACAAATACACCTCTGAATGGTACGCCGGAACTCGCTCCTGGGTTCTCATGAAACTGGGGAGACTGGATGAAGCTATTAAAGTGGCACGCCTAGGAGTGGTCTCGGGAGCAGAACCAGGCAGATCTCTCAACATGCTGGGCATTTTACTATCGATGAAGTCTGAGCGTGAAGCCTCTATCCAGGTCTTCCGTGACGCGATCGCCTACGAAATGTCGCTGGGAAAAGACGGTCAACCGGCCACCCCCTTTAACAACATGGGCGAAGTTTACAAGGAAACCTTCGACGAAGTACGCGCCGAAAGTGCCTGGCTGAGAGCAACCAGTATGCCGGACGGCTGTGAGCACGTATTGCCGGCGCTCAATCTTTCTCTCTTGTATATCGACGAACTCAATTTCTCGGGTGCCAAACGCGCTATCGACAATTTCGAAAGCTGCATTGCGCAATTCCCCTTACGAAACGGCGAAGAACATAAAGCCTTGGTAAATTTCGCACGCGGTAGAATCGCGCTACATACCGGCCACGTCGATGAGGCGATTAAGCACTTCGAGCAAGCGCTGGAATACCAGCAGTGGTTCGGAAAAATTGGAACAAGCCAGCAAGACCTCGAAGCTGCTGCGCTGATTTCGCTCGCCACGGCGCTCGAAGTGAAAAACAATCAGATGAAATACTATCGATTCCCCGGAACGGCGGAATGGGCGCGCTCACTCAAAGATTCCGCCTTGAATAGCATTCGCGCATGGTGGCTCATGCGGCGGGCCCGTCAAATTCTAACTGACGATCTCGATAATTTCGAGGACATCTACGTACGAAACACCGACAGCCTAATCGAGTACGGCACCCTTGGCAGCGCAGTTGCCGGAATGCCGACGGCGGCGCTTCGAAAACGCATCGCGCAAGAAGAGGCAGTCGATGACCGCAAAGATGCGCGCTATTTCTACATGGCGTACCTGGGCGAGAATTACCTGAAGAATGGACGTCGCGCCGAGGGGCAGAAACTTCTAAATGAAGTGATAAATATGTCGCGTCCAACCTACGACAACTTACTGCGTTTGCATGCGCTGCTCTTAAGTCTCGGAGAATTATCACCACACAGCGATGACTACGCCGCGCTGGCGAATCAGGCCTTCGCGCTTTCGCGTGCTAGTCTGCGCAACTATGGATTCGCGCTTCCGGTGAACTTTGCACCAGAGGATGAGCAGATTGTCGCCGAACTTCGAAAGGGCGCATTCATCCTTGATAACTCCCGGGACCTACAGTATTCAATCAATTACAAGCGCAATGGCGAAGAGATTGAATTGCATTTCTATTCCACCAATTCCGGCATGGTCGATATCAAGGTGCGCGGCAGCGATCTTCCCGAAGCAGTTAACAAGCTTAGCGATGAAGTTTTTACGGTTGATTTAAAATGATGCTCAATACGGAACAAGCTATGAATAGTGCCTCTTTTGAAAACGCCACGCGCACGGTCCACGATCTCTGCGCTGCACTTGGTCGAGTCATCAAGGGCCGTGATGACACCATCAAGCTGGTCATGAGCGCTCTAGTGGCCGATGGGCATGTATTATTGGAAGACTATCCTGGCTCCGGAAAGACTACGCTCACAAAGACCTTAGGTCGTCTAATTTCTAAAGACGCAGTCCACCCGGGTTCGGAACATATCTTGGCCTTCCGACGCATTCAGTTTACGCCTGACATGCTGCCCGGCGACGTACTCGGGGTAAACGTGTTTGAACCGAAGACCGGCCAATTCCGTTTTCTACACGGCCCCGTGTTCGCGCACGTGCTATTGGCTGACGAGATCAACCGTACCGGCCCTAAAGTGCAAGCCGCCTTTCTCGAGTGTATGGCCGAGAAACAGGTCACGATTGATAACGTCACGCACAAGCTCGACGACTTCTTCTTTGTAGTCGGCACACAGAATCCATTGGACATCGCCGGTACCTATCCGCTACCGCTTGTCCAACTCGACCGCTTCTTACTGAAGATCCCGATGTCCTATGTCGATGCCGACACGGAATTTCAGATACTCGAGGGACACGGCGCGATTGTAGATGCGACCGAGCACGTCACTCCTGTCTGCTCACGCAGCGATGTGCTTGCGGCGCGTGCCGCAACGACGGCTGTTCATGTACATGAGAACATTCGTCGCACTATCGTTGATATCGTTCAGGCCACCCGCAACAACCCGCTCTTGCAGTTTGGGGCCTCGACGCGAGCCGCGCTAATGCTGCAATCCGCCGTCAAAGGCTGGGCGCTTGTGAACGGACGCGATTTTGTGACCGAAGATGACCTGAAGTTCATGGCCCCCTTTGTGCTTCTGCATCGCCTGCGTTTCCACGGCGGGGCTGGGGAATCCAGAGCCGCGTTGCAACAAGTAATGATGCCGTTCTTGGAACGCTTAGTCGCAAGCGGGCTGCGCTAGCCTGCTACGCCTTCTTTACTCCTAAAAAGGAATCGGGGGCTAAAGCATCGCTGCTTTAGCCCCCGAGTTTTGTAGGTATGGGTACGTAACTAAAGTGTGTGTTTCTTAGCGCTGATTCTCCATGTAGACGTTAAACTAAACTCTTTCTCCAACTTCCGGCTCAGGGTCTCTCCTCCCTGAGCCGCTGTCGTAAACCTGTTTTAAGCGATTTGAGGCTGACAAATTTCGGCATCAGGACTACAAACTTTTGCCGTCACCTCGCTTAACCCCCTCATTTCACGTGCACAATCACTAGAATTGGGCGGTTACAGGTAGATAAGAGCAAGTCCGGGGCCAACTAGCGCAGTTTCGGGCTCGCGGCGGCAAGAATGGCATTTAGCTGGCGTAAGTGAACACCGTGATGCACTGCGGCTAGGCAGTTCCAGCCATGCGCATTCAGTGGACCGAACCAGGGATGACGATGAGTCAGGGTGGAATTGAGATCGGAAATTTTCGTAATCCGGGCGGCATAGTCCGCACAAACCGTATCGAATTTTTCCAGCATTTCAGGCCCGCTCTGGGAGCTTGGTTTAACATCAGCAATTCGCGCTTCACGTTGCACCGCAATTCCCGCGACCAAGGACTCAATTACTTTTAGTATGGAGGAATCGACAATAACCAAATGGTGCAGCACCATGTAGGGCGACCAAAATCTGCTGCTATCTTCAATTGAAAAGACGCGCTTTATGAGCACGGGACGACTGCCGGTCTCAGTATCCACCGAGCGCGCGGCAACTCTTAATAATTCAGCATAACGCGAGAAATCATTAAGTGCGGCAACTCGATCCTTCCCTCTCCGATAGAGGGCGAACATTGCACGCGAAGCGAGAAGCTCAAGGGTGGGGAGACCGGCTCCGGGGGCATCCAGTTGCGGCGATGTATTTTCAGGGGCGGCAGCCATACCAGGAAGCTTGGATCAGCTCAAAGGATCTCGCAAGCCGAGCTCGGTAAAGCCTTTTGATATCAGGGAAGAAACCGTTTCCTGACCACCCTCCGGAACGCCAAACGGAATCAACGGAAAGGCCACATACTTGCGACCAGCCAACTCTGTTACGTTTTCTAAACCAATTGCTTGCTCGTCGCGCACGAGTCGCTCGAAGAATGCAGCTCCTTCACGACAGACCCGTGCTCGAATCTCAAGTAGTGTCTGGCAGGCTCGAAGGTTGCGCTCGGAGCGCTCGACGTCTCGTATGGTAGGCAGAAGATCCTTAAGAGTTTTCTGCGCAGCAAAGAGCTTCCCAATCTGTTCTCGCATCTCCCCGCGTAGCTCATCGCGGTATGCCGGCGCAGCGTGAACATCTATCAGTCGACCCAGCGATGCGATATTGAGGATCGTGAGATACAGATCATTCTTACGCGTGTCCTCGATCTCATCCTGCAGCTGATTCATTGAGCGTGGTCCCCGTAGAGCCTCTTCAAGTCGCTCGCGGAAAGTTCCAGGAATCACTCGCGGATCATTGTAGGCGGGCGCCCCCATCTGAATGGCTAACTCAGCAACCTCCGGCATCTCGCTCCAGGCCTTATACAGGAGGGGAATATTATGCAAAACATCTCGAACATAGAATCCGATCAAACGTTCACGCAGAAGCGTCTCATAGGTTGCGAAGTTTGAGTCTTGCGCCAAGAATCTCGCAACCGCTGGGGGGATTTTTCCCTCTGCCGCCATCAAGTGCACTGCCGCATGCTGCTCCTCAAGCGTCCGAAGCCCTGATTCTATGAGTAAGCTAGCGACTGTCTTCGCTCCGGTTTTAGACTCGAACTTCTGCACGCCGACACGTTGAGGAATGATGACCTCAGAAAACATCAGCGCATCTACTTCATTTTCGCGGGGACTTTGGGCGTATTCACTAAGGGAACACAGGCGAGGATTGCCATCCGAATCTCTTAAGAGTGAGCCGTCAGCAGCACTCAGAAACGGCAATCTATCGGGATGGCCATAGTGCCAAGAATCATGTTCAAGAAAGGCTATCGCCTCCATGCCGGACATCTCCGGGTGGAAGAGATAGGTCTCCATGTGGGATTCGAAAAACAGAGCTTCCTTGCTCCCCGCTTCCACCGTCGCGGCGCGCATCCCGAGACGCCCCGCCAAGGTTGTCACAAGAAGGGGATCAAACTTCATGGCCTCTCGTAAGTCAGGCGCATACGCGCGCGAGATTGCGGCAAGGCGTTGATTGCGAGTCGAAACAGAGTCTAAAAACTCGATAACAGGCCGCGGAAAGTTCAAGGCCTCGGGAGGATTTGGACTGGGATACGCTGCATCCAAGCGGCGTGCCATCTGAATGAGAGCCAAATCTCGAATGAGCCCCTCATCCGCCAAAGTCAAAATATCAACGGCACGCATGAAGTAGCAATTCTCGGAGGCATGCGTGACCTCTGAAGCACGAAACGGCAGCAAGCATTCTCGATAGAGCGAGGTATTAAACCCTGGAGACCAGAATCCATAGGTTGAGAGAGGATAGGGTTCCTCAAAAACATGGATGCCCGTATGACTCTGGGCAATATACTTTGCGGCGGCAGTGAAGGCATGGCCATCAGTAGCACGCGGACTAATTGAGCCGGTAACTCCCTCCATGTTGCGAGCTTCCGTTGCCACACTCATGACTCGAATCTCGGCTTCGCGTAACTCGAGTGCTTCCCGTACTCCTATGTTCACTGCGAGTAAAGGCTCTCCATCGGCGAGAGAAAAACAGCCCACGTTCAAAGTGTCGTAACTTCGAACTACTGCATCTACTTCATATGCTTGGCCCAGCGCATCTCCGTTCGAAGCTTGATTAACTACGGTCAGTCTGCGCTGCCCCAAAAATGGTTGCGCTGAAGGCGCTTCAGCAGGCTTCATTATCACGGAGGCAACGATGCTCGAATCCGCCGGAGGATCTTGCATGAGCTCCCGGGCTGCGCGCGGGGTGAGGATGCGGCTCTTCACAAACTCGGAGGGCGCGTCGTTACGCACAAGGGCGGCAATCTCGGCCTGCTGCGGCAAAGTAAGAGGATATTCCAGTCGAGCAGCCAAACGATATGTACACTCAAGCAGACGCGGATCATGAAGAGCACCTTGATAGTATGCGTCCACTATCGATTGCAGTTCCATGAAACGCACAACCCGCATGCCATCGAGCTTGTCTCCGTAGGAGACGAAGGCTTCGTGCTCGGGAGGTTTAATTTCAACGGCGTACGGAAAGGCTAGTTCCGGAGAACTGCCCGCATTCGGTAAGATTGAGCCCCCTAGGGAGAACGGCTTATCCTGGGCTGTAGCGCCGATTTTTTGAGCTAGCACGCTAAGCGCGGAGCTCTCAGGCCCGTCTTCCGTTATATAGCCGCCGGGGAGGTTGGTCATCCGTCCGGTCAATTGCTCCGTCACGCTCGCAAGCGGCTCGCTTTCCCGAGCGAGTAGTGCCGGTCGATTGACTTCAGTTACCGCGGCAAAAATTTTTCCGTCTCTTCTAAAAAAGGCGATCAGATCGATAACGTCCTCAGGCCGCACTTCCGCGCTAACACGAATATCTCTGCGCAGCTCGTTTCCAGACGCACTGATGTGGGTGCAATCGAACTCGCCGACTGCCACTACTTCAGTTTTTGCCTCAACGCTGGCGAGCAAGCCCACGCCGGCTACGGCACGAGCATCCTGAGGATCATAGGGCAGAAATTCGCGCTGCTGCTGCGGAGAAGCGAGAGCATGCCGAACGGCAGCCCGATCGAAAGCGGTGCCGGAATTAAACTGTGGATTGGCAGGCGGCAAGCGAGAACTCTCAGATAAAAATTACCCCCTTAGTATGCGGCAATTTCGATTCTTAAGAATCTCCCGCCCATCGCAGCAACCTATTGATTTGGCTTGATAATTCGGAGTGGGCGATCGGAAATTTTTAGTTCCACCCGTGTCCCTCTTGGAAAGGGAGCGCGCCGAACCGCATCGAAGGAAATGCTGGCCTGCCCGTCATTAAGAGACTCAACGAGTAAAGACTGCTCACTGCTAATCTCGCCATGCCACATTTTTCTTTCAAGAAGGCGGCCCTCGTGTGGTTCGCGCAAAATGTAACGCGCCCTTTTCTCCGTTCTTCCAAGCGGATTGCCCTCAGGAAACTGATAGCGCCCCGCAGATTTGTACCAACCACCGCTGCCTGCTCCCGTCGCGACAATCAACCCCGATCCCTTTTGCTCCGCGCAACTTCCCCCCTGACATAACCGGTGATGGGACATGTCGTCGACATCATCCTCACTCAGTCGAACTTCACTCATCGCTGTTCCTACTATTTTTCCATCGCAGAGCGCCTCTATGCGCGTCCATTCTTCTATCTCGTACTCACCGGAAACCAGAGAATCCAGAACATCCGGTAGCTCCTCACCCATGCAGGAAGTTAAGGCTCCGTCGCTGCGCCAAGGATCGGGATTAACGGCCAGTACTAAATTATCGGCAGCGTACTGAGCGACATATTTTAGGTGATCGTCGCCACCAAGAACCAGGATAACTGCGTTCGGAGGGAAGGTCGTTGTTTCAAGAGCATCCCGCGTCACAAAATGCTGTGGGGATACCAGCCGTTCAAGCAGTCGAGTGGAACGCTGTAGTGATTCATGACAAGCCAGCAGAGGACTGGGGTCAATCCCTTGCTCGCGGTATCGGTCGAGAAGCTCAGGAATGGCAAGGCCAAGTTTCTGTTGGTGTAATTCCAACTTTGATAAGCGACGCACCACGAAAAGCGCATCTAAAGATATTTTAGGGGCCGCTCCTTCCAGTTGCCTCGCATATAATTTTCTCTCCTGTATGTACTCAGCTACAGGCTCCGGCAAACTTCCGGCCGGAATAGTGCCCTCCTGCAAAGCAGCTCGAACTTCGCTTGAGGATACTTCAGGACCATCGAACGAAAGGACGTTGCTCAAAACTTGCTTAGCAGCCTGCTCGCCTAAAGTCTTGGAAAGATCAGCCAGCGTTGGCATGGGAAACCCCTTACGCGGAGCAACGCAGACTCTCGCCAGCGTAAGAATGTGCTCAATCTCTTTCCATTGGCTGAGTCTTGTAAGGCAATCAGCTCCAACGACCATGCAAATCTCGGCATCGGGATCGAGCGCTGCCCGCAAATGGCGAAGCGTGTCGACGGTATAGGATTTCCCCCCGAGGGAAATTTCATGATCCGAAACAAAACAGTCAGCGTGTCCGCCTAAGCCTCGACGCAAAAGCTCAATCCGATCTGCGTCGGAAACATGCGGGCCCACTTCTTTCAATGGATTACGCGCGGCTGGCATGTATAGAACCGCATCGGCCTGCAACTCTCGCCTCGCTGCTTCCCCGAGGAGAATATGTGCCGTTTGGGGAGGATCGAAGCTCCCTCCAAATAACACTATGCGCTTCTTCCCTTGCAACTCTGAAAGCTCAGAGAGAAGCGGAGCACGGGGAGGAGAGTACTCGGCTCTCCCGCTCCCTGCACTTGTAATCGCCGCATCCATATTCTAAGCGCGAAGCTCTTGCGTTCGCTCACGCACTTGGGGAACAGATAGTTCACGCGACTCGCACACCTCGCGGCTCTCGATAACACGCACTCCCGCAGCTGCAAGATCGCGCAACATTTTTAGCTCAGTCTCAGGGGCTATTGCCCGGCAAGCGTCGAGCACGAGAGCCACCTTGAATCCAAGGTTCGCGCCATCGAGTGCCGTTATGCCTGCACAGTAATCGGTCGCCAATCCACAGACGAATAGCTCGATATCTTCACGTCCCTCTCCACGCGACTGAGCTTCGGCAAGCAGAAGAGTTTCCAATTCGGTATTAACAGTCCGGGTATCATCTATGAAGCCGCTATAACTGTGCACCTCTACATCTGCGCCCTTAACAACGGTGCGGTCTAAGAGATCCACTCGCAGTCCAGGCAGAGGATCCGCTCCCCAGGTATTCTCTAAGGAATGGTCCGGCCAGACCGTATACACTTTTCCATTTACAACATGCGTTTCGAAAGGCTTGAGCCCAGGATAGCGCGAGGCAAAACTGACATTACCAGGCTTATGCTTTTCACACACATTCACGCGTAGATCGAACTTTCCATGCTCAAGCAACTCGTTTGTCACCGGTACCACTTTCTCCCCTTCCGGTACCGGCAGTGCGCCGTCTGGGCCAAAGTCGTTTATCTCATCAATCACTAGTAGCACTCGCATAGTTCCTCCTCTTCTACTTGGTATAGCCATGACTCAAAGGCACGCGGCGACCTTGCCCGAAGGCATGTTTCGTAACGCGAAACCCTTGCGCCGCTTGACGTCGCTTCCACTCAGAACGGTCAAGCTTCTGAAAACTTGACCGCACAAGATCCGGAGAAAACTGTCCGTCAAAACGTTCAAGCGCCTGCGTGACGGAAAGATTCTCTTCCACGATGCTGCGCATCATCGGTGCAATTACTTGCGGAGCAGCACCCATAACCATGTCATCGGTTTGGTTCGGTTTAAGCTCCGCAGAAGGCGGACGCGTAATGGTGGTGACAGGAATTAGATCGCGACCAGCGCGCCTATTGATATACTCAGCCAACTCGTAGATACGGTCTTTGTCGACATCAGCGAGTACGCCGACGCCCCCGACCATATCCCCGTAAATAGTACAGTTATCGAGAGCCAGCTCAGTCTTGTTTCCAGTGTTCAAAACAATTCCGTGCAACTTGTTCGCCGCATACATCAAATCCAGCATGCGCAATCGCGACTGAATATTCTCTTCGGCGGTGTCTTCCGGTAATCCAGCGAACTCGGGATCTGATCGTAGCGTTTCTTCACAGGCTGACACCTGCCGCTCAATCGAAATTGACTTGAACTTTATGCCGAGATTGATCGCGAGCTGCTCGGCATCACTGACAGTTGCGCTGGAGTTATATCGGGACGGCAGCGTTATCCCGAGCACACGATCCTTTCCCAGAGCTTCAGTGGCGAGTGCCGCAACAATTGCCGAATCAATTCCTCCGCTAAGTCCGATCACCGCGTAATTGAAGGGTCGGCGCATCGTGGCGTTAATTCGTTCGAAGTAGTCACGAATTCCGAGAACCAGCGAATCATAGAGCTCCTCGACTTCGGGAACTTCGGGAAGGGCTATCGGCTTGGGATGCGCGATATCAACTATGATTAAATCTTCGTTGAAGCTCTTGGCCATTCCCGCAAGCCGCCCGTCCGGCCCAACGACCATGCTGCGGCCGTCGAAGATTACCTCACCTTCGTAGCCGTCGTATCCGCCGACCAGATTTGCATAGACCAGCGGGACGGAATGGTTCTTCGCCGTTCCTTGAACAAGACCACTACGAACTGGAAACTTGCCGAGGTCGAAGGGCGAAGCGGAAAGATTTACAACCAGATCTGCTCCTTTCTTGACGAGCTCTTCAGTCGGGTCCACGCCGTAGCCGCTTGCCCAAAGATCTTCACAGATCTCCGACCCAACTTTGATTCCACCGAGGTCAACGACTTTGCGCTCGCGCGCGGGCATGAAATAGCGATCCTCGAAGAATATTTCGTAGTTAGGCAGCAGCGTCTTATCTTGCACATCGATCAACTTTCCATCTCGTATGATAGCGGCCGAGTTATACAGAACCGGCCTGCCACCGGGCCGCGTAGCTCCGGGAATAGTGTCAACGAACCCCACAATCACACTGATGCCCTCACTCGCGGCGCGCACGCGTTGCAGAGCTACGAGATTGTCGGCGATGTAATTCTTGTTAAAGAACAAATCCATCGAGCAGTAGCCAGGGATAGCGAGTTCGGGAAATACGACGAGCTGGGCTCCACGCTTCTTGGCTTCAGCGATATACTCGATAATCTTATTGGTATTCTCGTCGATATGGCCGGGACGACTTTTTATCTGCGCAATCGCTACGCGGTACTCGCGACCCGCCGCAAGCAGACTCTCGCTCACCTGGCGGGCGGCAACGCTCGTTCCAACTTCGATATTTGGATCGGCTCGCTGCGGCAAAGTCGCTGCAGCGAACTCAGCGGATGATATTTGTAAACCACTACCTCTTTGCGTCTCTGTTTCCATAACTCCTCCCCAGAAGTATCTGAGGAGCAGTCTTGCGCGAATTTACACTAGGCTCCAAATAAGTGTTAAATTTAACAATAAAGTCAGGCAAAGCTGTAAATATTCGGATTGTGGCGCGTCGCCGAGAGGAAAGCGGAGCCAGATGGCTAAAAGCACCGCCTCTGTCGTTGCGAGAGGAGTATCCGCAGAACCATATCCTTCGCCACCATCGCAGCGCGGCACTTGTCCCGCCGAAGCCTTAGCGAGGGGACCAGTCGGGCAAGAGCCCTCGCAATGACAGGGACGAAAATACGCGGGAGAACCAACCCCCTCGCCCCCGCTTCTGTCATTGCGAGCGGAAAATCTGCAGAGCCATTTCCTTCGCCACGACCACAGCGCGGCAATCCCCCGATAAGGATCCACTGAAGATACTTGCTCCGCTGAACTACGCTACGATCCCTCTTCAAAGAAAAAAAAATACATCGCAACCAACACCTGCAGCCTGAAGCTCGCCCTCCTTTTCTTTCCTAATTCACACCTCCAGTCAGCTTTTCTAGGAATTTTCACACTCTTTAGGCACCAACTGTAAAAAAACGCATGCTGACCTCAACATCTGTACTGGGGAGAACGTATGCTACAAACCAAAGTTGATCTAAAGCCTTCCGATTCCACTTCTGAGCAACCGCGCGAGACGCTGGTTTCGGCGCAGGTCAGTAGTACCCGTCGTGAGAATATTGAAGCTCTCAAGACGACGCTACCAGAGGACTACCGCCCCTATATCGACGTGTACTTTCATCGCACCTTAGAGATTCTAAAAGCAGAGGGACTGAATCCCTGGGTACGCGGACAAGTCATGATACGAAAGGGGCCGGGAACTGTCGGCGGTATCGATGAAGCGATCGCTGCAATAGAAAAGTATGATTCGAGCGCTCAGTCGACCGGACGTATATGGGCTCTCGAAGAAGGCGAATCCTACGATGCGCGCGAAACCTTGCTCATCGCCGAGAAACCGATTCAAAGCTTTGTCGACCTCGAAACTCTTTATCTGGGTGTGCTGAGCCGCGGGACGACCAGCGCCAGCGACGGCGTCGACACTATAGACTTCCGACGCGCCAAAGAGAAAATGGCCGCCGTGGTGAGCGCCGCCGAGGGTCGACCTGTTTTCTACTTCGGTGCTCGGCACTGGGACTTTCGCGAGGACGCCGCTATTGCTCAAGCAGCATTTGACGGCGGCGCAACGGGAGCTTCGACCGACATCGCGGCTGCGTTAATTGGAAAGAAAGGGCTTGGTACCATTCCGCATGTTCTGGAGAACATCATGGCATGGCGGTATGGAAAGGATCAGGCCGTGGTGGAAGCGACCAAAGCCTTCGACCGCCATATCGACTCAAAGATTCCGCGCATAGCGCTCATCGACTACAACAACCGCGAAATAGATGACTCTCTTGCTACAGCCCGCGCATTAGAGGGACGACTCTACGGCGTTCGCGTCGATACCTGCGGCGAGAATGTCGCCCAAGGAGCGTGCTTGTCTCCGATGAGCGCCCAATCCCTACTTTGGAAACAAGAAGGCTTAAGGCTCCCTGAATTGGATGCACCGGAAGCTAAGTATTGGTACGGCAGCGGAGTGACGGTCACGGGAGTCTTCGCGCTGCGCCGCGCTCTCGATGCAGCCGGATTTCAAGACGTCAAGATCGTGCTTTCAAGTGGCTTTGCAGACGTTCAGAAAGTGCGCGCGTTTGTAGCCGCCGAAAAAATTCTGGGCGTGCGCCTATTCGATTCACTCGGTGTAGGGGGGATATACGATTCGCGTGCAGCAAAGATGGATATCGTCGCCGTTGGTGATGCACCTGACCAAATGACACCGATATCAAAAGCAGGTCGCAGCTACAGCCCGAACCCACGACTCAAGGAAGTTGCAGCTCTCGTGCAATAGCGCCGAACGACTTGCCTATCGACGGACAGCGTATGTTTATTGCAAACGATCAAACGAAACTTATGGGGTCTCCTCTGCCCGGGCAGATGCACGGTTTGAATGCTCCTCCCCAGGTGACATTCGAAGCGCTGCGGGCAGAGGATCCTCGCCTGATAGGCTCACTCTCAGTTCGCGAGGTTGATGCGGCCCCCTGCTTTATCACGACAAAAAACTACTCCGTTGAGTTCTACAATCGCGACGGCGACTCGCTTGGCGACCAGATCTATACGATTGAGAGCAAGCAATCTCAGGATGTGTTGGATGTGGTTCCATACCTCGAACAGGACGGAAAGATTCTGATTGCAATGAATGAAAGGATTCGACCTGCTCTGGCTGCCAGGTCCGTGCTGATGGGGAATAGCGAACAGGAGACCAAGGGCCTGCTATGGAATCTTCCCGGACGCTACCTGCCTCCCAGCCAAACGGGGGAAATCGTGCAATCTGAATTACGCGCCTTCTTGCGTGCGGGCCTGGGCCTGACCCAGCAAGGCGAGGCGCATCAACTAGGGGGAAGTTACTTGCCAAGTTGCGGAGCCTCGCCGGAACTCTGTGTGATGATGGCGGTACCGGTCGATCCAATCGCCTCGGATGCGCAGGTATCCTATCAGCGCAATTTTGAAGCGTCGCGCTGCGTCCGGTTCATCGACGTACAAGCAATCGTGAGCGGCTACTTAGAAGGAACTCAACACGATCTACGCCTCGTTCTTGCGGCATTTCGCCTTGCAAAAGACCGCGGCTACGAGTTTAGACTGCGCCTGCCATTGAGCTCAGACTCAAAAAACTCTCAGGTAAAAACAAGTCACGTCTCAGTCCTTGATGCATCAGAGGTAAAAAGCCTTCTTGCTTCATCTCCTTGCGATGACAGCGTGGTTGCCCGCATCGATGTGCACGAGGTAGCCGCCAGTGGCTCACCTTTCATCAAACTAAAGCGCTTTGCAGTTACCAATCACGATCGCGAAGGACGCCCTCTCGAAAGTTACGAAGCGGACGTGGCGTTGCGAAGAGGGATCGATGCGGTCGACGTCGGATGCTACACCTGGATTAATGGAGAATTGTGTATGCTGGTGAAGCGCGGAGTACGTCCGGTCATCGCCATTCGAGCCCTCAACGAACACCCCCTTCACACAGACCCCAGTCCGCTAGGAATCGAAGGAATCGCAGAGTCTCTGGAGGGGGAATGCGACCTGGCTGCGATTAGAGAGCGCGCGAAACAGGGAATCCGCGAGGAAGCAGGGTTCGAGCCCTCACACCAACCGATCTATGCGGGCTATTCATATCCATCTCCGGGTGTTAATCCAGAGCGCGTCTACAACTTCCTGACGGAACTAATTCCCGACAAGCCGGTCGAAGCCGCGCACACAATTGACGAAAGAGTTGACCTCTTCTACCTGTCGGTGGACACCTTGATTGAGCTCGCGGAGGAGGGAGTAATTCGAGATCCACGACTCGAGCTGAATGCTCACATTCTGAAAGCTGCCTTCAAGGATTAAGTTAGCCGGGGTACCAGCGAAACTTTACGTCCCGAAACTTGGATAAAAGTTTAATCGTATTTATGTTGGCGCCGAACTGCTCGTAGAGATCCTGGATAATAGCCGTGACATCTTCGGCGCGTTGCACCTCGACCCCGATTTCATAATCCCAGGTACCCAGGCACTCGATTAGATAAGTCACGTGTGGATGTGCCTCCGCGTATCGAGCAAGGCCAGTTGAAAGCTCGCCACTAATGCCTTTTCCGTATATCAAAAGCTTGAAGGCCTGTACCCCGAATTTGCTGGGATCCACCGCAAAGATATGTCCAGCGATTACGCCGCGCTCACTCAATTTTCGCAGCCGAAGATCCAGCGTCGAAAGTGGGATCTGCACCTTAAGCGCAAGCTGGCGATGCGAGAGATCTCCGAAAGTCGCCATCGCCCGTAGAATTCTATCGTCAAGCTCGTCGATCTCGACAATCTCCTTGGTAAAACGGCATACGAGCGGCTGCACTGAATATTTCCGAGCAGCCAGGTATTTGCGATGGTATATGCGCGCGGAGAACTGACAAGAGACGGCCTTTTCAAAGAATACGTCCTGGAACTTACGCGAAAGCGACTCCACTAATTCCAGCACCTCGCCAATGCGTTTTCCGCAGATCGCGATTCCGTATTGGAATTCACCGCCAAACTCGCCAATCCACAGCACCTCTCCCGAGCTCTGAAAGGCTTTCATCAGCGCGTTCTTCGTAGCTTGCTTTTGCGAGCCAATCGAGAAGAACAAATTAAAAATGGTGTATCCGAGAACGTGGAGATTAACGAACGGAATGGGCACTATGACGCGACGATCGGCAAGGCGCTTCAGAGCATAACGAATAGTATGCTCTCGGTACCCGGACTCTTTACGCAAAAGTGAGATGGGGGCTTCCGCGCGCAGCTCTGCTGCCGCAAGAATCGCCCCCTCTTTCTCAGATAACTTCACGCGACTACTTTGGCGTCACCGTTTTTCGATTAACGGCGTTCATGGCGATGCCAATCATGGACCCGATGTCCGAGAGATTAGCTGGAACGACGATGGTGTTACCAGCTTTGGCAATATTACCAAAGGACTGCACGTACTGCTCCGCAACACGCAATTGCATAGCCTCTCCACCGCCCGGTCCTTGAATGGAACGCGCTACCTTCTCTAAGCCTTCCGCAGTTGCCTCGGCAACAGAAAGGATCGCAGCAGCCTGACCTTCGGCCTCGTTTATTTGTTGCTGCTTGTTAGCTTCAGAAGCCTTGATGACTTGCTGCTTCTCACCTTCAGCTCGATTGATGGCGGCATCGCGCTCACCTTCTGAGTTCAGAATGACTGCGCGCTTCTCACGCTCTGCTCGCATTTGCTTTTCCATGGCGGCAAGCACGTCATGCGGAGGGGTAATGTTCTTTATTTCATAGCGCAAAACCTTGATACCCCAGGCCTCAGATGCCTTATCGAGTTCAGAAATCACCATCGCATTGATATGAGTACGCTCTTCGAACGTTCTGTCGAGATCGATCTTACCCATCTCGGAACGCAAGGTGGTCTGGGCAAGCTGCCCAATCGCGAACGAATAATTTTCAATGCCGTAGGAAGCACGCTCGGCATCAAGCACCTTGAGATAAATAATTCCGTCGACGCCCACTTGTACGTTGTCTTTGGTGATACAGATTTGCTCAGGAATATCGACGGCAATTTCTTTGAGCGAGTGGCGATAGTGAATCTTATCGACAAACGGCACTAAGATATGAAAACCCGCCCCGAGCGTCTTGCTATATCGCCCCAGTCGCTCGACGACGTAGGCACTTTGTTGCGGCACTACGATCGCCGTCTTGGCGATTACGATCACGACCAAGATAAGAAAGAAAATCGCTATACCCAATCCACCAGTCATAGATTCTCCTCAACCTTAATTTAAGAATTTTTATCGTTTACGATGTGCAACGTCAGACCATCGACCCGCTGCACCTTACAACGCTGCCCCTTCTGCAGAATGGAAGATGAAGCGTTGTGCGCATTCCATGCTGAGCCACGTAGCTCAACTTTTCCTGACGCACCAGGCGCAATCACCTCAGTCGGAAGGGCAATTTGACCAATCAAACTGTCGACCTCTTTATGGTCGGCCGGTGGCCAAAGCTTTATCAAAAGGCGCTGCCGAAGGAGCAACAGCATCGCGATAGAGGCAATTGAGAACAACCCCCATTGCATCCATTCTGACTGCGCAAAGCCGCAAGCGACAACGATGCCCACAATTATCGCCCCGACCCCAAAGAACAGCATGAACAAACCGCCCGGCACCAGCATTTCTGCTCCGAGCAGAACAATGCCGACTACGATCCACAACCACCATTCCATTGCTTTATCTCCTGAACGCCACCCATCGCGGGCAGCAAAAATTCGAACGAATTATCAAACGGAACTGCCGGCTTATCAAGTGAAAATGGACAAGCCAGCACCACCTGGGCCAAGGTAGGGCATCCGCCGCCCCTTGCCTCTTCTAGGAACGAGCCCGTAAAATCAGGCAACTTAAGATGAAGCCTCGCTAATGAAACCTTCCGCCCTCTTTTTGATTCTGTGCTTTCTCGTCGTAGGGTACGCCACCTTCGAATACTCGACCTTCTCGTTAAACCAAGCGCGCCCCTTTGACGCCGACGAAGCGCACCATGCCGCTCGTGGGCTCGATGTGTACGATGGAATTACGGAGGGAAGCATCTCGAACCTGGCCCTGGCCATTCGCGATCAGTCCTTCTATCCACCGCTGCATTCGCTAACCGTGGCTGCTTCGTACCTCAGCTTCGGTTCACCTTCACTTGTCTCCAGCCGCGCCCCTTCGTGGATAGCTTTTGTGCTGTCCCTTTTTGTAACTGCTTTAGCGGTACGCGCCACCCTTGCCCAACAATCGGACTTTGACTCCCGCAATTTCGCCGCATACGGAATGGGAGTTGCTTTGCTTTTCGGATTCTTCAGCCCGCTGTCGATTCAAAATGCCAGCGTCTGCATGCTTGAACCGCTCTCGATGCTGATGACTGCGATCTTGCTGTACTACTTCGCCCGCTACCAACGATTGCTTACCTACTCGAAGCCCGCGGCAGTTTCGAGCGGCTTGCTATTGTTCCTCGTGGCACTCACGAAATACACGCTCATTCCTTTCGTTGTAGCTCCAGCTCTTGTCGCCCTTTGGGGCATTCCCCGCTTCACACCGAAGCTGGCTCACCGCAGCGCGTTGATTTCAGGAATCACCGTAGGCGTCGGATTTACTCTGTGGCTACTCGTGTCGCACCCAGAGGGCGTTTGGTACTTTCTTTTCGGCTTTCCAAAGCGTGGCGCCACGTTCAGCCTGGCAGGACTCTTCACGCAGCCGGAGATGTTCATGCTACGCTGCGCCTTACATCCTCTGCTTGCAGCGTTAGCCCTCCTCATTGCGGTAATCTCCTTAAAGTTTATCCGTGCGCAGCGCGTAATATTGTTTTCCGTTCTCTGTATAGCGGCGACACTTGCCATCCTGGGCATCTCCAAACAACAGGGCGGGCGATTTATGCTGCACGCGCTTCCCTGTGTTTGGTTGCTTTGCGGCGTTGGCGCTGCACGCCTTGCGGCTTTCCGCCCTGCTTTAGTTGCTTTCCCCTACGCTATCCTGGCGGTCTTTGTTCTTAATTTGCAGTCGGAACGCGCGCGCATAGAGTCAGATATCCTGCGTGCGTTGGAGACCACTCCCGCCGATCAGGAGATGCTCACCTTCGCTACTATTTCCGCAAATCCGAGCCAACCGATTTTGCAAATCGGTTCAAGCGATCGCTTTAACATCGAAGGAGTGCGTTGGTCACTTGCCGCAGCCTATGGGCTGCCCTTTCGTAGCATTCAAGTCGATCAGTTCCCGATGACCGTAGAACGTTTCAAGAATCTCAAGTATGCGCAGCCCTGGCGTGCCCCCTTTGACCGTGCGCGGGCACAAATCTCTCAACCCCTCCAAACCGTGATAGAACAAGGCGGATATAAAACCCTATTGGTATTCGAGGGTGAGCGCTGGCTGCGGCAAGCCGAAAATCGTGCGCAGCTCGACGCGATTATGGCCACGCAGCCTCATAAAACATGGCAAGACGAAGGGAAATCTCTCACGGTTGTTAACTTCTAGTACAATGACACCAACCCGACCGTATGTTCTCGCCAGTGTCGCCATGAGCCTTGATGGCTACATTGATGACAACAGTGGCCAACGTTTGATCCTCTCGAATGCGCTGGATTTAGCCAAGCTAGACGAAATTCGCGCTGAACAAGATGCGATTCTTGTGGGAGCAAACACCATCCGCAAGGACAACCCCTCACTCAGCATCAAGTCACCAGACCTCCGCAAGCGTCGAGTAGACTCAGGCCGCAATCCAGATTTAGTAAAAGTCACACTCACTGCCTCGGGGCAGCTCGCGGCAAACTCGCGCTTCTTCGAAGTCGGCGCTGCTGAAAAACTTGTGTACTGCCCGCATTCCATGACCGAAACACTTCAATCAAAGCTAGGGCCCGCAGCACACGTAATCGGGCTCAGCTCCCCTTCACCGCACAGCCTGCTTGAAGATTTAGGGGCACGGAATATCAGAAAACTACTCTTGGAGGGCGGTGAGAAAATGCATACTGCCTTTCTTGAGGCAAATCTAGTCGACGAATTGCGCGTGGCAATCGCACCCTTTTTTGTGGGTGGTGGCGCTGGACAGAAGTTTGTTCAAGCAGCGCGTTTCCCTTTCGACAAGAACCACTCGATGAAATTGAAAAGCATCGAACAACTCGGAGATATGGCAATTCTTACGTATCACCTCGCTTAACCGCTGCGAGACAGCGCTCCTCCAGTTCGAAGAACTGCAATACCTCAATTCCGGCCTCGCGCAATCGCTCTTCGCCGCAGCAGTGGATTTGCAATCTCGAATCAAATGGCTCTCGTACTCCAAAGACAACTCTGGCTATACCACTGGATATTATTCGCGACGAACAGCACTCCAATCCGGAAAGCCGCTTAGAACACGGCTCAAGAGTAGAGTAAAGCGTGGCTCCTTGAGGCGATGGTGGCATTCGAGAAAGCGAAATTTCCTCGGCAAGAGGAAAGGA
>JAFLCA010000229.1 GCA_017302875.1 Deltaproteobacteria bacterium | reverse complement strand
CAGCACCTCGATACGCAAAGCAAACTGTCCCAGAAAAAGCAGCACCTCCGACTTCAATCCAAACTGCAAAGGCGGTGCAAAGCGTAGAAAATCAAAACAGGCGGCTACGATCAGCAGCAGCGCGAACAACACTTGCAGGGCTGCCCGCGATACGGTCAACAACCGTGCGCGACTGCGGTCACTCATTTCCGAGTAAAACTTAAAGCCCCGCAAAGAAAGGAATACTGCCATGGCCGGAAAGAGCGGCAATAAGTACGACTGACGCTTCCCCGATGCAATCGAAAGGAAGAGGAATCCGACCCAAAACCACAGCGCGTAGCTCTGCCGAATGGCGCGTAAACCGGCATATGGCTCCGCCTGTACATAAGGGCGGCGCATGTACGAGAAGAACTCCGGCAACATGGCGACAAATAGAACGGACCAAGGCAATGCAGTTCTCAAAAATTCAGGCACGTAATACCAGAATGGTTGAGAATTCACCTCAGCGCCTCCCATGAAGCGCTGGATGTTTTCGAAAAACAGCTGTCGCTGCAAGATACTGTCACCGCCCCTGAAGAATAGGAGCACATACCAGGGCGCAGCTAAGACCGCAAAATATACCCAACCCAGGCGCGGCTTCGACATCGCCCGCAGCGCCTCCCGCCAACTAAAGCAGGACCACAACACGCAGAAGACGATCACACTCGGCAGCACCACCGCGATAGGCCCTTTCGCCAGAACACCAAGCCCCATGCCAACGAAGAAAACATTCCATCGCCACGGCTTTCTGATTTCCAAGAGGGACAGACCTGAAATGCTGTCGGTGCTGCAAGCGCTAAAGAAGGGATACAGCGCCAAGCAAAAGAAGAAGCAGTACGTCATGTCGACGCGAGCATCGCCCGCCATGTTCACATAGCCAAAGGTTGTCGTCAGTACGATGGCAGAAAAGATTGCGAGTGTGTGCTTATTGCGCCGCAGACTTTCCGAGCCCGCTTCACACGCACGCAGAGTAAGAAGAGAACTTAGAAAGACGACGCCACTGGCAAAGAGCAGCGAGACGGCGCGGGCGATAAAAGGAGTAACGCCGCCGCTGACGGACCCAAAGAGAGCCGCAATCCAGTGGAAAAGCGGTGGCTTCGAAGGCGCCAGCCCATTCCGAAGCGGGATCAACCATTCCCCGCTGCGAACAATCAGGTCAGCAATTTGCGCTTCGCGGGCTTCGGAAGAACCACCAATCGGGTAAACCGAGAGAAGAGGGACAAGAACAATGAATTGGCAGACTGCCAGCAAGGCCGCGCACGAAAGCGGCGAAATTCTAATTTGAGGACGCATTAGATGGGCTTAGGACCAACTGCCAAATATCATAGTTAGCACCATGACACTTGCAAAGAAAAACGCCGCGAATTCGAATATACTCATAGACCCAACAAAGTTTGGCAGCCTATACGGGCGATGCCCGGCGGCCAAAAACCGCATCGGACGATAAAGTATCTTTACTATTAGAGTCCAGATTGCGACAGGGGCAATCTTGTAATGCGCGATATATGAGACCTGGCACCGACGGAGCGCCCTTCTCCCCATTTTACGAACTTCCGCGGCCAGGCTTGAAAGCAAGAAAGTTTTGAGAAATCAGCAGCTGCAAGCAGATTGGAATCCTAAATTTTGCAACCTATTGATGGTGTCCGGGAGGTGGTTTGCTATCACCACCCCCCGGGTTACCCATCGTCATCACCAACTAGCACACTTGGTTCAACTCAAGCCTCGTCAGTTCACCTCCGGAGCGGGGTTGCGCGTCCATAGGGGGAGCTAGACTGGCTAGGTCTTGGCGGCGGAACTGCGATCGGTACGCAGCTCGCTGGAGCAGGCACCGGGACGGAACTGGGTGAGGCCGCGACAAGCAATCGAAGATTGAGCGAGTCGAGAGCCGTGACTCCTTGGCGTTGCCTGAGCCCTCTCAGAGACACTCCCGACTTGAAATCCAGAACTCTGCGCAAGTTGCGAAGCCCGCGCGGAGTTACTTTGGAAACCAATCCAGCATCCTTGGCATACCGCTCGAACCGCCGCCTTACGCCACGCGGGCTTAGGCGACTGCCGTGCTTATTCCGGAACAAGGGGGCATCGTCCTCAAACGGAGGGGACTGTCGGGCTTGATGCTGACGCAGCAACTCGATCGTGGAAGGACTCAGATCAAATTCCCGCGAGTGAGCCGTAGTACGCCCGACTTGCAATTTGCCGCCTGAAAAGTCACGGTTATCGAGAGCCGTCAACTCGGTCAGACGCACCCCAGTTTCAACAAAGATGGCCAAGATAGCCCGGTCTCGAACTGCACGAATGTCCTCTCCCAGAATGCACTCCGAGAGCTTACGCAGCTCCGCTTCAACGACAGCCTGAGGCTGCGCCGTTACCGTCGGAATTCGTGGCAGAAGATCACCCTTATTCGCACTGGTGAGCCTCTGAGCGCACGCCCAGCGGTAAAAGGATCGCACTGAGTCAAATTTCCGGCGAATCGTGAGCGGAGAGTACTCGAGTTGGGGATCGCGAAGCGCTTGAAGGTAGGCTTCCAAATCGCCCTTCGATACCTCAAGCAGCCGCTCTGTCAGGCTATTCGCCGGAGGAGCGACCTTGGCGCCTGCTGCTCTCTGTGCCAGCGCAGCGAAAGCCGCCTGCTCATCCCCTTCCCAGGGAATTTTACAGTGTCTCGCCAGGATGCTGGCGAACTGAGTCAGATCCGCCCCATACGCGCGCGCCGTCGATGGCGCGCACTCAGAGTCCAGAAGATATGCCCTAAAAGCTCCGATCAGCGCTAACGTTCCCTTCCAATCACAAGGATTCTGAAAGATAGACATGCTTAGCCTTTCTCTATTACAAACCGACTCCACAGTCGGAATCCGAATTAACAAAAACCTCAAGCACAACCTTTGCACTTGCAGCTGTGATTTCTCACCGAAGAAAGACGCAGGATTTCCTTCGTTGAGAAACAACAGCAAACGACTACCATATAAGGGTGAAAATGAACGGACGAGGGACTAGATATAGCAAAAAGGGAGCGGCAAATCCAAACCGCCGAGCGAACCAGCGAAGCCTCTCCAAAGGACCTCTATCCGACTAGATCGTACAGCCAGAGGAACCGAGGAGCACGGAATCAACTAGACCTCAAGGAGCCGTAGAGCAAGCGCCGGAATCTGGTTAGCCTGCGCTAGAACGGCCGCGCCTGCTTGTTTGAGAATTTGGGTGCGCGCAAGTTTGGCGGTCTCCGCCGCAACATCCACATCAAGGATGCGAGCACTGGCGGATTCATAGTTTTCGCCTGATGCACTTACTACCTGAAGTGCGGCGCTGACGCGGCTCTGAAAGCTCCCGATCTGTCCGCGCTGCTTTGCGATATTAGAAAGAGAGGTCTGAAATTGTGACAGTGCTTGCCGTGCACCGGCGGCACTGGAAAGATCAAAATTCAACAGCGCCGATACTCCATCGACCGTACCGGCAGTCATCACCTCAATGTAACCGCTACTGCCAACTGACGAGTAGCTGGGAACCAGCAGATCAAGGACACCATCGTTATTGAAGTCCCCGGAACTGACACCGCTTGGGGCCTGCACGCCGTTCGTGCCAGCCAGAGGTAGCTGAATGGTGGAGGTCGCCCCCTGCGAGAACGTTCCATCTCCATTGCCCAAGAAGAAAGTCGCGTCTTCACCGACTGCAACAAAGTCTAGTTTTCCGTCACCATTGAAATCTGCTATTTCGGCCGCAGCATATATGCCGCCTAAATTCTGTGATGCCTTAAATCCACCGGCCCCATCCCCGAGAGCTACGATCGCATTTCCCGTTGACCCATCCGTGGTTACCATATCCGCAATGCCATCACCGTTAAGGTCAGCCGTTTCTCCGTAGCTGAGCACTCCGGAGGTGATTAACGTGTCCACGGAAGCGCCAAAGGTACCATTGCCCTGGCCGAGCTTGACCTCAGCATGTAAGCCTCCGCTCGAATAGGTGGATATGATATCAAGAACTCCGTCATTGTTTGCATCGCTCAGATGGAAGAGGTGCCCACCGCTGCCACTGAACGTCTGCACTCCCTGAGCGCTAAAGGAACCCTTTCCATCACCAAAATAGGCTTGGTATTCACCCATCGATGAAGCCGCCACGAAATCCATTTTCCCATCCCCATTGAGGTCTCCAAGCTCTAGCTGCTGCGTGACCCCAGATGGAAAAACATTGTTACCCACCACAGTCTCAGAACCGAAGGTACCGTTCCCTTGTCCCAGACGGGTCGTAATAATGTCCGACGCGGATGAAGCGACCATGTCCAATACTCCGTCGCTATTAATATCGGCGAGTCGCAAAGCCTGCACGATTCCCGTAGTTGCATACTCAGTGCTCGCAGCAAAGGTGCCGTCACCGTTACCCAGTTCCACGATCAGCTTGCCGTTGCCACCGGAGACCAGATCTACGTTCCCATCGCCGTTCAAATCCGCCGTCTGCGCACGCGTGGTCCGGTTGGTGGCAATTGAATGATAGCCCAAACTTGTGAAGTTGCCCGAGCCCACGGCACCACCGATGCTGGCACCGATTCCCCCGTCGATGCCCACCCCGCCCTGCAGGCGAAGCTGCCCCTGCGATCCATCAAATACGTTGCGCCCGTTAAAGGTGCTGGTGGATATCAGCCGCAGATATTCATCCTTGAGTTTCTTTGACTCGAGATTGAGGGCCTTACGCTCCGTGTAGCCCAAAGAGCCGTTGGCAGACTGCTCAGCCAGCTCCATGAGGCGTGTCACGACGTTGTTAAGTTGCTCAAGCGTCGAGTCCGCAATGTTCAGGTAACTCAGTCCATCGTTCAGATTACGTACGCCCTGACGCAGTACTCGTGCGCCGCTCGTAAGGCCCATTCCGATAGCGAGCCCTGCCGCATCATCGGCGGCGCGATTAATCCGTTGCCCCGAGGAAAGGCGCTCAAAGACGGTAGATAGATCACTATCGGCGCGCCCTA
>JAFLCA010000228.1 GCA_017302875.1 Deltaproteobacteria bacterium | reverse complement strand
ACTGAGCCATTCAGGATCAATAAAATTCCGTACAATAGTTTCCAGGCAGGAATAGGATCGGGGTACACGTTGAGCGCCCAAGCTAGAATTCCAGCGGCCATCAGGACATTTAGGCAGGAGGCAGCAGCAAACTCGCGAAACGCAATAAAGAAAAGTGGCGACACCGGGCGCACCAGGTAGTAATCCAAATCGCCCTTGTTGATGAAGGAAGGAATCCACCAAAGGCCATTCGAGTAAATCGTCATTGAAATCGCGTCAATCATTAACGTTACGCCGACAAAGATCATGGCCTGATCGAGCGTAAAGCCACCCATTGTCGCAGTATGAAGATAGAAAGTGCGAAAGGTTGCTATCGCGATGACATAGTAGACCGAGTCCATGAGCATGCGGAACCAAAAGTCGAAGCGGAACTGCATGGCCCGACTGAAGGCAAACTCAAGGAAATAACCGTACAGCCGCAAATAGCGCATCATATCGTGCGCTGAGCCTTTAAGTACTCGACGTACCACTGAACCGTCTTTTCGATTCCGCGCGGAAGATCAAAGAGGGGTGCGTAGCCCAGGAGCCGCGCAGCTTTGGAGATGTCGGCATTTGAATGACGAATATCGCCAGCACGGAAGTCAGCAAATTCAGGGCTCGGCTTGGTTTTTATGGCCCCCAGCGTTACGAGGGAATCCGCAATCAGGCCGTATAAATCCTTGAGCGAAGTCTTCCCGCCGAAGGCAATGTTGAGTATCGGGGCTCGTTCACTGAGAGGCTGACATGCGGCAAGCAAGTTAGCCTGAACGACGTTATCAATGTAGCAAAAATCACGGCTCGTCTCGCCGTCGCCGAATATGGTGCAGGTTTTCCCAGCTACGAGACTGCTAATCCAACGCGGAATTACCGCGGCGTACATACCTTGCGGGTCTTGCCTTGCGCCGAACACATTAAAATAGCGCAGCCCGACCGTTTCAATCCCATAGGCGCGCGAGAAAGTCTTTGCGTAAAGCTCGTTCGTATACTTACTGACGGCGTAAGGGGAAAGTTGTTCGCCGATCACTTCCTCGCGTTTTGGTAGTGAGGCGTCGCTTCCGTACACGGAACTTGAAGAGGCGTACACGAAACGCTTTGCTTTGCAGTCTCTGGCGGCCAACATTACTTGAAGGAAGCCGTCAACATTGGCGCGATTTGTATCAAGTGGGGCAGCGATGGAGCGAGGCACTGATCCTAGCGCAGCTTGGTGCAGTACGTAGTCGCAACCCTGGCAGATTCTTTGGAGCTTCTCCGCATCAAGGATGTCACCCTCGGTGAACGTAAACCTACTCCAAGCGGCTTTCCCTACTGCTCGCTCGACGAGCTCGAGGTTTTCCTGCTTGCCGGTCGAGAAGTTGTCAATTCCTCGCACATTCTGATTAAGGCGTAGCAGGTTCTCCAGGAGGTGCGAGCCAATGAAGCCGGCGACACCGGTAATCACCCAGGTTGCAGGCTTTGAATTCAGGTTAGTTTGAAGATTTGAAAATGCGCTGGTCATACCGATAGAGCAGAAGCTTCGTTTTCGGCATTTTCGAATGGATAACCTGCGCCGTCAATAACTGCTTGCCCGAGCAGCAAAAATTGTGGAGCGTTTTCGCAGGAATGCCAAAAAAAGTAGCTGTTTCTATTGGCGAGATCGCTGAAAGAGGTTAGGGTCGCGCGAGTTTCCTTTGCAAGATATGATTCGGTCGTGATGAAAGTTCTAGCCATAGGTTCTACCTTCGATTTACCAGAAGTTCATATCTTTGCTGGTTTGGTGAAGCGTGGAGTGTCAGTAGAGGCGATAGTATCCTCGGATTCCAAGCTCGTTGGAAGGTTAGCGGAGTTCGGCATCCCTTGCACAACCCTGGATTTCAGAAGCAAGTTCGATCTTCGTGCCATCCTCGCCTTACGAAGAATTTTGAAAGCAGGGAATTTCGATATCCTGCATTGCCTGACCGCCCGCGCGGTTTCTAATGCACTCGTCGCTTCGTTCGGGTTACGCGCTAAGCGGATCGCCTATCGCGGTACGTCCGGTCGCGACAGTCGCTTAAGCCCAGCATCGTGGATGACATTTTTAAATCCGGGCATTCACAAGATTATATGTGTGTCGAACGCGGTGCGCTCTTTTATGTCGACTATGGTTCCAGCTTCGAAGTTGACGACAATATATAAGGGTCATGACATCGCTTGGTACCAGGCACATAGTGCGGTTCAACTTTCGGAATTTGGAATTCCGCAGGGCGCTTTTGTTGTTGCCTGCGTTGCCAACATGCGTCCGGTCAAAGGAGTTCAACATTTGCTCAAGGCGCTGCGAGATATTCCGCCTGAAACCAACATTCGAGTGTTGTTAATCGGGGAAGTGCGGAAGAGTGCGGATATGCAGGAGTTGCAGGATTCTGCCATTGCTCCCCGAGTGCACTTGGCTGGATTTCGCTCTGATGTCGGGACCATTCTCTCTCGTTGTCAGGCTTTCGTGTTGCCCTCAATTTCACGAGAGGGTTTGCCTAAGGCCATGATGGAAGCTCTTGCGATAGGTGTGCCGACCATCGTCACCAATGTCGGCGGAATGCCGGAGGTGGTTACACATTTAGAGAATGGGCTCGTCGTGCCGCCGGCCGATAGTGGCGCTATCGCTAAAGCAATCCTTTCCTTGCACGCAGATCCGGAACTCGCGAAA
The DNA here is from genome assembly GCA_017302875.1 of Deltaproteobacteria bacterium. Taxonomy (GTDB): domain Bacteria; phylum Bdellovibrionota_C; class UBA2361; order UBA2361; family JAFLCA01; genus JAFLCA01. The sequence continues at coordinate 2,299 of JAFLCA010000228.1, read as the reverse complement.
ACTCTTGGCGCTGCTGGGCAACGTTCGATTGTCGAAACGTTTAATGTTTCCAATTCAGTCGAGGCGACATTAGTGGTGTACCGATCTCTTTGCCCTTGAAGGCGGCTTGGCCGGGGAAATGGGAGGAGTTATCAGCATCCGGCTATAACCCAAGGTATTCCAACCGAGCTACACCTCTTGAGAAGGCAGAGGAATGTGCGGATGAGGTTTTTTAATCAGCGAACGATAGATCAATTGTAACGTTAAGCGGTACCGGGTCCACCTTCGGCACTACTGCCACTAAAGTTCGTTGCGATCGTTTTCTGAAACTCTATCCGAAGAGAGACTCGAAGAGTTCGCCAAAGGTTTGCTGCGCTTGTAGCGTCACCTTTACCGGATCAGATACGAACTCCACTCGAATTGGCAAGGTCTGGTAGGCTGAGCGTATATCACCTGCAGCTACGTTAGCATTCGCAACTGCGGCGCGCCCTTTCTCTTCAACCAGTCCGAAGAACTCTCTAAGCGCTACTCGCTGCTCGTGCTCCGCTACAGCGCGCTCGTAGCGATCTCCCGAAGCACCGGTCATCACATTGTTTACGCGACGCTCGAAATCTTCTAGATCGGCAAGCTTTCCGGCATTCGGCGTTAAAACGACCAAATTTCCACCGTTTCTGCGCACGAGAACGGCATGAGGGTAGAGTTCGCGCATTTCTCGTGACATCGCTCTGAATATGTCATCGGCGCGGTCCGAGCCGAGCTGATTGTTGAGTGGCCCAAAGGGCTCGAGGCGCACTTCGAAACATTCATAGGTACAGGGAAAGTGCTCAGGTAGAATCTGGGAAATGGCGGAGTCATGAATCAGACCGAGACGCAGAACGCGATTCTTATATCCAATTTCCGGGTCGATGGCATTAATATTGTTCTGCTCAACAATGGCATGCAGTCCGTCGATTCCACTGAAGTCGGCTTTCTGCGAAAGATCTTCAAGGGCTGCCTCGAATTCTTTGCTCACATTGCCAACCGCCTCCATGCTGTGTCGCGAGGCTGCACGAACAATAATATCAGGATCGAGCTCGTGTATCCCGTCCGCAGAGCTTGAGGGATTCTCCTTGAGACGATGAATGATCTTATCGATGGTTCCGAGCGCTTCATTCACGAGCATCGAATCTGGATGACTGGTAATAGGAACCATGCATCCGACGAAATCGAGAACCCGGCGGTTGCTTTGCTCCACGTGTTTCCCAGCCTCGAAGCCTTTCATTGCTGTCATGAGAGTAAGTTTGCCGGAATCAATGTGGCCATCGGCAGTTAGAACTTTCGCAATTACCGCTTCCCGCTCACTTCCTTCTTCAAACTTTTGAAGGAGTCTATCTATGTAAGCCGTGCGTGACGAGACATCGTGAGTGTAGTAGTCAGAGAAGACCGCCCGCATGCGTCCGCGAACGCTAAGTCGTAACTCAGCTTCTTGGACGCGGTCGTCAGACAGCGGCAGCAGGGAATCCCGAAGTTGCATCGCAGCGGCATTAAAATCGCGTACGGCGGCAATCGACGGCGCGCCCTGATTCTGCAGGATTATGGCAAATTCGTCACCGCCTAGTCGAAATGTTTCAAAGGGAATATTTCCGAAAGCATCTTTAGCCAAACTTCCGAGCTGAGAAAAGAAAGCATCAACGCCTTCTTTGCCGAGGCCAACTCGATTTGCCTCTCCGACTCCGCGTACATCGAATCCGTAAAGAACTTTTTCCCCGGGTATCGTCCGACTAATTTCGTCCATGCCTTCGCGCGAGTACAGAGCAGCTTTAGTTCTAAACTGAGTCAAGCGATCTTTAACTTCGGTGGGATTCTGAGGGGTAGTGAAGGCGAGCTGTTGCTCAAGGGTATCGAGAGGAGCTGAGCCCGCCGTGAATTCTCGCAGCGTTGCGTGCGGGCGGATCTGTTCGGAGTGAGCCCACTCGCGTACGCGCTCCACGGTTCGATCTACGCAGTTTGGTTCACTGGCACATGAAGTGAGGAGAGCCTCTACTTCACCCGGTAGTGAACGAAAATCTCTGGCGACGGGGCCGCTCAAAACAAGGACAACTTTCTCTCCTCCCGCCGGGTCGAGGCGCGCGAGATGGATCTGAAGATCTTGAATGGCGGGATCGTCTGTCGGTGTAACCGATACTGAGTAGGAAAACTCCGGGGCTACTTGTCCCGTACAAGTTGCGATCGAATTACCGCCTGGCCCAAATTGTATCAAAATTTCCCCCAATCACACGCTGACGTAGAAGTTATGCGTGAGGCAGGCACTGGCGCCCCTTAAGGGGGAAAGTCTCCCTGT
>JAFLCA010000227.1 GCA_017302875.1 Deltaproteobacteria bacterium | reverse complement strand
GGCCATGACGGCACTGGCAGGATTTGTTCCGTGAGCCGATTTTGGAATCAAGCAAACCGTACGATTGGTATCGCCGCGGCTGCGGTGGTATCCGCGAATCGCTAGCAGTCCGGCATACTCCCCTTGCGACCCGGCATTCGGCTGCAATGAAACAGCGTCGAATCCGGTAATCTCTTGCAGGGCGACTTCGAGGTCCTGGAACATCTTCTCGTAGCCCTTAAACTGATCGCGCGGAGCAAAGGGATGCAATGCCCCGAACTCCTTCCATGTCACCGGGAGCATTTCCGAAGTTGCGTTCAACTTCATCGTGCAAGATCCAAGCGGAATCATAGCGGTTGCTAGAGAGAGATCGCGTGATTCCAGCCGTCGGATATAACGTAGGAACTCAGTCTCCGAATGATAACGGTTAAATACCGGGTTGGTCAGGAACGCAGAAGTGCGCCGCAATGAGGCAGGAATTGCGCTCGACTTACCATCAACCGCAATGGCATGCGGAGCCTTCTCAGCACCGAAGACTGCCAGAAGTTGCAAGACATCAGCCTCGTTCACTGACTCGTCCAGCGAAATTCCGAGGACAGCGTCATCAACAACGCGCAAATTAATCTTCTTCGCATGCGCGCGCGCCAAGACATCCTTTGTCTTACCGTCGGTACGCACCTGAATCGTATCAAAGAAGCTGTGGTTCTCAACTTTGAATCCAAGCTGAGAAATGCCGTCGGCCAGGGCCTTGGTTAAAGCGTGCACTCGATTTGCGATACGCTTAATTCCTTCCGGTCCGTGATACACGGCATACATGCTCGCCATCACCGCAAGCAACACTTGAGCCGTGCAGATGTTGCTCGTCGCTTTCTCTCGACGAATATGTTGTTCACGAGTTTGCAAGGCCAAGCGCAAAGCTGGCTTACCGCGCGTGTCCTTAGAAAGACCGACCAATCGTCCAGGCATCAAGCGCTTATGCTCGTCGCGCGTTGCAAAATAAGCGGCGTGCGGACCACCGAAGCCCATCGGAACGCCAAAGCGCTGCGCACTACCTACAGCAATATCGGCACCAAATTCACCCGGAGGGGTCAGCAACGCGAGAGCCAAAATGTCAGCAGCTACGGTCACGAAAGCGCCCGCAGCATGCACCTTCTCCACTACTGCACGATAGTCGTGGATAGAGCCCTTGGTACAAGGATACTGAAAGAGCGCACCGAAGAAGCTCGAATCGAAAGAAACCTTATCGAACTCGCTAATTACAATTTCTATTCCGAGAGCTTCAGCGCGCGTCTGCACGACTGCTATCGTCTGTGGATGGCAATCGCGGGAAACAAAGTACTTATTGGCCGTACCCGTTTCATTCTTTGCGGCCAACGCATGACTCATCGTCATGGCTTCAGCAGCCGCAGTCGCCTCGTCGAGCAATGATGCATTCGCAATCTGCAGGCCGGTTAAATCACACACGACCGTCTGAAAATTCAAAAGTGCTTCGAGCCGGCCTTGCGAGATCTCTGGCTGATACGGCGTATACTGGGTATACCAACCCGGATTCTCAAGAATGTTTCGCTGAATGACCGGAGGCGTAATGCATCCGTAGTACCCAGTTCCGATGTACGAGCGATACAGCTTGTTCTCCGCAGCCATCTCGGAGAGCATTGCAATCACATCAGCTTCGCTGCGCTCATGGGCGAAACGACTCATCTGCATCGAACCCTTAAGGCGGATCTGCTGCGGCACAGCATCAGCGATGAAAGAATCAAGATCTTTGTAGCCAAGCATGGCTAACATCTCAGCCACTTCAGATTCCGTCGGCCCGATATGCCGACGCACGAAAGAATCTTGCGCGATGCCCTGAATACCAGTTTGACCTTTCATTTCTGCTCCCTGCTTTACCGCCGCCTGCACCATAGTGATTAAGCCTTCCCCTTCAGATATTCTGCGTATTGCTGCGCACTCATCAAAGTGCCGAGATCTTTACTCTCAATATTCTCGAGGCGAACGAGCCAGCCATCCTGATACGGGCTTGAGTTAATTAAGCCGGGGTTGTCATTCAATTTTGAATTCGTCTCCTTCACCTTCCCGCCAATCGGCGCGTACACGTCGGAAGCAGCCTTCGTTGATTCCACGACACAGATAGAATCCTTCTGCTTCACACTCTTACCTACGGCCGGAAGATCAGCGAACACAATCTCGCCCAGCTCTGACTGCGCGAAGTCAGTGACACCCATCGTTGCCGACGTGCCGTCGACGCTCACCCATTCATGGTCTTTGGTGTATTTCAGATTCTCTGGATAGCTCATGCTGCAGTCTCCTTAAAAATAAAATTTGTGTTAAGCGCTTGGACGTTTATAGAAAGGCTTCTTAACTACTTGGCAGCGCAACTTACGACCGCGCACCTCAGCGAACAGCGGAGTTCCCTCTTTGACGAAGGCTGACTTCACAATGCCGAGCCCAAGCGCACGATTGACCGTCGGGGTCTTCGTTCCGCTCGTTGTTAATCCGATCTCTTCTCCAGCCTCACTAAATAATTTATCGCCGTGTCGTACGATGCCAGCATCTTCAACATAGAAGCCGACCAAGCCGCGCGGTGCGCCAGCGGTGCGCTGCTGCGCCAGGGCTTCCTTACCGAAGAAGTCGCCTTTATTGAGTTTTACTATCCAACCCAAGCCGGATTCATAGGCGCTGATGTCATCGCCGAGTTCGTGTCCATGTAACGGCAAGCAAGCTTCCAGTCGCAACGAATCGCGCGCTCCCAAACCTGCCGGAACCAATCCCTCCGGCATTCCGGCCTCGAGCACGGCGTCCCAAATTTTGACCGTATCGTCCCAGGGGATAAACAACTCATACCCATCTTCACCCGTGTATCCGGTACGAGCGACGATAACTTCGCTGCCCACTACGTCGCGATTCTGGAAATGAAAATATTGGAGGTTCCCGATGTCACCCAGTCCAGGCAAGCTGGATAGAATTTTAACCGCGCGGGGCCCCTGCAGGGCGATTTGACCGTAACGGGCGCTCTTGTTCGTGAAATCGGCATCGAAGCGATTGTGATCAAGGAACCACTGGAAGTCCTTGTCGCTGTTCGATGCATTCACGCAGATTAAATATTTCCGCGCGGAATAGCGGTACACGATAATGTCATCAACCACTCCCCCCTTCTCATTGATGATGGCACTGTATTGAGCCTTGCCGTCGGTCAGCGTCTTAACATCATTACAGGTTAGAAAGTCGATAGCCTTCTCAGCTTCAGGGCCGGTGACAAATACTTCTCCCATGTGCGACACATCGAACAGACCTGCGCGCTCGCGCACGGCCTGGTGCTCGGGGATCACACCGGAGTACTGCACTGGCAATTCCCAACCTGCGAAAGGAACAATTTTTCCGCCAAGCTCGACATGACGATTATAGAGAGGAGTGCGTTTGAGATTTTCGGTCTGCATAGGGCTCACATACCGGATAAAACTGAGGACGGCGCCGCGATCAGACGGCCGAGAAATCTTACTAAAGCCGCATGAAAATACAAGCAAGCGACCGGAATTTTTGGCTGATTTCGAGACGCTTACGCTAAGGCATGCCGCGTCTTAAAGGATCTTAAGGTATTCAGAATAAGCATGGCGATGGTCATCGGTCCGACGCCTCCGGGAACCGGCGTAATTGCGCTACAGCGCGGGGCAACTGATTCGAAATCCACATCACCGACCAATTTTCCGCTTGGTAAGCGATTAATTCCAACGTCGATAACGACAGCGCCATCCGCTACCCAGTCCCCCTTCACCAATTGAGGAATCCCCACCGCGACGATAAGGATGTCCGCACTGCGGCAAAGCGCAGGCAAATCTTTCGTCTTTGAATGCGCCATGGTGACCGTTGCGTTTCGCTCCAGCGCAAGCAAGCCAACCGGCTTTCCAACAAGAACTGAACGGCCAATAACCACAACGCTCTTTCCAGCCAAATCGGCCTGAGGGAGCTCTCCTAGCGTGCTGGTTTCCGAAGGAGTGACCGGGGAATACGCTAAATCAATAAGCTTCATCGAGCCAAGCGGAGTGCAGGGACGCAGCACTCCCGCCCCTCGCATAAGAAGACCCTGATTTACGGGGTGCAGGCCGTCAGCATCTTTGTCGGGTCGAATACTTTCGATAAGTGGACCAGAATCTATGCCAGCCGGCAGAGGCAATTGCAGAAGAATGCCGTCGACGTTTGGATCTGCGTTGAATTTTTCAATTGCGGCGAGCACCTCTTTTGCGCTGCTGGAAGCAGGCAAGCGTGCATCAAAGGTATTAAACCCGCATTTCTTTGCGGTCTTCTCTTTATTGGCGACATAGGTCTGCGAGGCTGGATTATCTCCTACCAGAATAACCCCGAGGCCGGGCGCTCGTCCGACGCGCTGCTGGTACTTAGCTACCTCAGCTCCGATATGACTACAGATTTGAGCAGATAACCACTTACCGTCGAGGATCTTGGGCTGCGCCGCCATGAGAGCTTAGTTCCTTAAATTACTGCCACTTTTTTTCCACGTTGAAGCATAGTATATACAGTCATCCTTTAAGGAATCTCAAACGAAAAACCAAAAAAATTATTGAGAGCGCTATGATTATCGGAGTTCCCAGAGAAAGAAAGACCCTCGAAAAACGTATCGCGCTGACGCCCGATGGCGCAGCTGAATTGGTAAAACACGGCCACACCGTTTTGGTGGAACAGAACGCAGGGCGTGGATCCTTTTTTGAGGATCAAGCCTTTGTGGCAGCCGGAGCTACCATCGTTCCAACCCTGAAGGACGTTTGGACTAAGGCTGATTTAGTGGTGAAGGTAAAAGAGCCTCACGAGAGTGAATACGAATTTTTCAGACCGGGCCTGGTTCTATTCGATTACTTGCACTTGGCGAGCATGCCTGACGTGGCTGAAGCCATGATCAAGGGCAAAATGACCGGTATCGCTTATGAGCTCGTGCAGACTCCCGATCACCGTTTGCCCTTGCTTGAGCCAATGAGCGAAGTGGCCGGAAAACTTTCAGTCCTG
>JAFLCA010000226.1 GCA_017302875.1 Deltaproteobacteria bacterium | reverse complement strand
CCAAGGATCAGTCGTGCCGGCCCCTCCTTGAGCTTTTCTTGCAAGCGAGGCAGTGTAAGCGCCACCTCGGAGTCCTTTGTAGGAGGATCAAAGTCACGGGTCATTATCGAATGCTGCGCACCGTCTTGATCGATCCACACCGCTAGTTTTTCCACCCCGGCGCGATTGTCAGCCAAGCGCGCTGTGAAAGAAACCTCCTGCGCGCCAGCACCCTGCACTTGGTCTCTTATTTGCACAGTCGGAGATTCCCTGTCGATCATTGCGAGGAGCGAGTCAAGACGCGTTCCCGTTAACGCCCAACCCAACGCAGCTAAGAGCGCAACTGCAAGCACAAGCAGCCCGAGTTTCGAAGAGAAGCGCGCAGAGTCTCGCTTTGCGCTATACGAATAAGATTTGCCCATACAAAGAGACCCAAAACTTCAAACAATTACTTCGACGCGATCGCTGATAGCAAACGGCAGAGCCCCATCTAATCATTGCAGATCTCAACCCGCAAGGAGCATGACGCCAACGCGCTCGCATAGCTCGAACGAGCCCTGACCTAGCTGTCATACCCGAGCGAGTACTTTGTTGACGCTATGAGCAGAAGCTGATACTTAATTTCTCATGAGTTCATTCAAAACATCGAAAAACTTATCCCTTACTCTCCAGCACTCGCACTCTTCATCCGCGATGTGTTGTCGCTCGATGCGTTAGCCTGCACGGCGCAAGCCGTTCTGCAGGCTCCCCACAAAAATTCATTCACGTACACACAGCAATTTCGTTGCTCACCACAGAGCCAACCAAGCGCCCACCATGGATCCTTTTTCGTCCGTACACTCAGCCTTCGACGCGTTAAAAGCACCTCCCTCCACTGACTTAATTGGAGAGTCACTAAGCGAGCTGTCGCTAGCCTCGCCGATCGTCGCCCGATCTTCCTTTGTCGAATGTCGCGGACGCACCGAGATCCAAAAGTTCATCGAGTCTCGCGGCCAAGTTCCACCTCAGTACTTACCATTTCTCAGCTTGCGTTCCGCAGAGCAGTACGAACAGGACGGAACGCGACTCTTTCTCTCCGAATGCGGGCGTGGCGGCTATGGCCTCAGTGGCGATGAGCTGGTTTCCGTATTCAGCCAGCGTGGCGCAAAACTCGGCAGTCATATCGCTCATGATGCGATTGAGCGCGGAGCCCGGAGACTGGATACTCTGGACGTGAACGGCAAGGTGGTGAGACTCTATCTACAAGCTGGATTCCGAGAGGTACAACGAATCCCATGGAATGATGCATACGCGCCCACAAACTGGAGCTATGAAATGTGGGGACGCCCCGATTTGGTTCTAATGCGAGTACCAGGAGTACAAATATGAGCACTTATTACAGCGTATCCAACTCATATCCGAGCATTCCGGTCGTAGCGAATATTCCACACAGCTCAACCTGCGTTCCAGATTTTGCGCGAAAAGGTATTAGCGCCTCCGAGGATCTGTTTAGACTTGAGATGTTGCGACTCACCGATTGGTATACCGACGAATTATACTCGTCCGTCGCGCGCTTCGGCGGTTGCGCGGTGACGTTTGGCGCGAACAGACTAGTTTTAGATCCCGAGCGTTTCGAGGACGACGGCCAGGAAATGATGAGTCAGGCTGGCATGGGCGTGATCTATACCAGAGGCACCCATGGCGACATTATTCGCGAAACCGTTAGTCCGGAAATGAGAGAGGAACTTCTCTCCAAATTGTATCGCCCCTACCATGCAGAGCTAGAAATGCGGGTGCGTTGGGTCCTGGAACATTTTGGTAAATGTCTGTTCCTTGATTGTCATTCATTTCCGGAAAAAACTCTGCCGTACGAGCTAAACCAGTCAATTGGAAGAGCTGATTTTGGGTTTGGAAGCGACGACACTCACACCCCGCTCCGTCTTCTTCAAACGCTGGAACAAACGGTCGGGCAAGCTGGCTTCTCCAGTCTGCGAAATGAACCGTTTGCAGGTACGATAGTACCGCTCCAATTGTACGGCGACAGAAGAGTCGCCTCCGTCATGATCGAGATTAATCGCGGCTTGTACATGGATGAGAACAATGGGCAGAAGTTGCCCTCGTTTCGAAAGATCCAGGACGTCGTTTCAGAGTTGGTTAGAGCAGCTATCGAAACGGTCTAAATCCGCGAGGAGAAACCCGCTCAGGAAGACCCCGCCCTGAAGAGCAGTACTTACATTTTTTCAATACTCGTCGCCTTCAAAAACGCCAGCAGCTGCTCTTTCGACTTTGACCAAGTCTTGTGAAACGGGCACGGCATGTTCTTGTTGCAGGCTTTTTTGAACAAGACACACTCCTCCCGAACGATAGGATCGTCGACCGCTTCGCAAATTGCATGAAAGGTCACTTGGCGATTGCGGCGATCGAACTGGACGCCACCATTGGTGCCTCGACGCGAAAGTAGAAGCTTGCCATTCGTAAGTTGCTTCAGAATTTTTGATAAGTAGGCAGCCGGTAGGTCAGCATCTTGAGCGATTTGCTCAACTTTAACGAATTGCTCCGCGGGTTGATTCTTCAGGTAGATCAACGCGCGTAGCGCATATTTGGTTTGTTGTGAAAGCATTCTGGAATCCCCTTTTCCTATCGTAGATCTTTCGGTAGCTACTTGCCATCTCCGGCATAACGGACTAAATAGTCTATTATCAGATTCGTCAAAGAAGAGGCATCATGCACGCGACCCATCCCCCCTACACTAAAGTGAATCAAGCCGTATTTATCGGACTTCATCTTGTCCCTCTACTAGCGATATTCACCACCGTTACGTGGTTCGACTGGACGGTATGTCTCGCGCTATATCTTATCCGAATGTTCTTTGTCACCGCCGGATATCACCGCTACTTTTCGCACCGCACTTTCAAAACATCGAGACTTTTCCAGTTCTTTTTAGCCTTCATGGCGCAAACAAGCGCACAAAAGGGAGTACTATGGTGGAGCTCCTATCACCGCATCCATCATAAGTATAGCGACACGGTCAAGGATCCGCACTCTCGTAAAGTATTCGGATTTTGGCAATCACATGTGGGATGGATTCTCGAGGGCGATCATGAAGCGACTCATTTTGAGCTAGTTAAAGATCTGAACAAGTTCCCTGAACTGCGATGGCTCAACAAATACTACCTCGTTCCGCCGATACTGCTGGCATTGTTTGTGATGCTATTGGGCGGGATCGTCAACGGCGGAAGCGCACAGGCGATGTTCACGCGCGGATGGTCAACGCTCTTCATCGGCTTCTTTCTGAGCACCGTGATATTATATCACGCTACGTTCTCGATAAATTCGCTGATGCATTGGTTTGGTAAGCCCCGCTATAAAACCGGAGATGAATCAAAAAACAGCTTCTGGCTGGCGATTCTTTCGCTCGGTGAAGGATGGCACAACAACCACCACTATTATCAAAGCTCGACCCGTCAAGGATTCTTCTGGTGGGAAGTGGACATCACGTATTATGTGCTCAAATTACTTTCCGCGGTCGGCCTTGTGTGGGAACTCCGTGGCGTTCCTGCCCATGTACAATTCGACAGTGAAAAGTTACTTGCGCGTTGACGACGTCCGACCCCGCCAAGAACTCTGGAATTTCAGTTGCTGGCCTGCGTTTCAGGGGCGCGAAAGCACTCCTCTGGAGGAAGGTCAGGCAGCCAAGGCATATCACCGTTCCGCCATGGCTCAAGTAACGCCGGCCCGTAAACCCAAAGTGGAATATAGATTGGAGGGCTTCCCGATCCGGACTCGATTACAATCTGACAATTCTCTACCCGAATAGTTGTGTTGAATTTAATCGTACCGATAATATACGAGATTTTGCAGTTCAGGGTCGTGCGATCCCCTTTCCTTTCAATTGAGCAGACCTTGCTGCCGAAATAGTCCAGCACACGACAGCCATTCGCATCGCATACAATTCGGTACGTAAAGTCGAGTCCAAAATGGCAGCGCACTCTGGCGCCCCCGGGCGGCATAATTTTAAGAACGCACTCGGACATCTCGCCAGGAGCAAATGGATTAGGCACGAAGAAAGGCAGTTCCTGATACGATGGCGACGCGGGATCGGCTAGAGCAATAGGAATCTCAATGCCGACAGACTCCGTTATTTCTTGATCCAACGGTGAAACAATCTCTGCGCGAATATCGGCCAAAACTTCGTGCGCCCCTAGAAGCAGCCACAAACAGCAGATCCGAAACACCAGCAACAACCGCTCGCCTTTCATTCCTTTCCTCGCTAAACCGCAGGAGGCAACACTCCGTGCCACCGCAAACCACGTCCTCTAATCTGGATGGAAAGGAAGATGCTTCAGGCTAGGCTTGAATTGCATAGACTTCCAACAGTTAGAGGGCTCAGCGAGGCCGGAAGACATGTGACAGCCGCGACTATCACCGACTTCCTAATGAAAATTCGTATTCACACCGTCGAGGCTGCCAAGGCGGTGGACGCGCTTCTTTCTCGCAATGTAGTGAGAGAAAAATTAATCATTAGGTAGTCCGAGTGGTTTTAGCCCACACCGCCGCCGAGCCTCCGCGCACTCCGGACTACCCGCCTCGAATGCTCTGCACACCTGTGGCCGCGAATTATAGATTCGACAGCAACTCGACGCGTCAAGGAAAGTACAAGAGTCCAAGAACGGCAAAGGGTGAAGTTGAAAATGGTGCTCCTTGGAACGCAACCACCCAGGGATGACGAGCCCTGCGTCGAAGATGCGGGGCTCTCGCTCTGCATCTGCCAAGGAAACTTGAACTGGATAAGTTCGGCAACACGCCCCGCACTTATCGCATGCAATAGAGTTTTGCGGCTCCACCATGTGGATCAGCGTAGCATATCGATGGGAGAGGCGACCCCGGAATTTCGATACCTTAGCTCAGTTTTATGGCTCCCTCGGCTAGTTGCTTACTCACCTTCAAATTCTTCTCTGTATTAATAGTTCAGCTTCCTATATATACAGCCAAAAGTTGTAATTCCGGTTGTACTCCAGATGTTGCCTCAACCTTCTCAGAACCCAGCCCGTCCTGATGCCGTCGAGCAA
>JAFLCA010000225.1 GCA_017302875.1 Deltaproteobacteria bacterium | reverse complement strand
AGTGAAAGGAAACGGGGCATCTGAAACCACCTACAGCAAGGAAATGGAAACAGACCCCAAGGGCTTGATGAATAAATCAACTGCCAAGGTTGAAGAAACTACCAAGCGCGCCGCAGACGGCTCAAGCACTCGAGTCGTGAAGAAGGAAGTCGACGGAAAAGTCGTTGAGGAAAGTGTGCACTAGGACGCCATAGACGAATTCTGACCCCCAGCGGCGGCGGCGTATAAAAAGGACCTTGAGTCTTTATACGTCGTTCGCCGCTTTTTTGTTTTCTCGTTCCGAAAAGAGCACTGCCATATGTTCGAAGAGCTGCTAGTCTGACCCCCAGTAATTTGGCGCTCTTCGGAACAAGTTTATGAATCTTAAGAATGCACTTTGCCTTTTTGCGGTTGCAAGTTTTCTAAGCAACTCCGTAGTCGCAGAAACACTTAAAGTCGGAGTTCCCACCGCACTCACGGGCGACGCCGCTGCCTTCGGTCAGGACATAAAGAATGCGCTCACCTTGGCCAATGAAGAGCTTGGTCACGGAAAGTATGAGCTGATTTTTGAGGACGAACGCTGTACAAACAAGGACGCAGCATCAATCGCGCATAAGTTAATCGACATTGATAAGGTCAAATATGCGCTCGGCTTTCCTTGCAATGGGACGCTGCTCGCCACCGCCCCCCTTTATGAAAAGGCTGGTGTCCTTGTTATTACATCGTCTGCGACCAGCGGTGATGTAGTCGATATCGGCAAACAGATCTTCCGACTTTTTCCCTCAGACACCGGCTGCTCGCGCGCGCTGCAAGCCTTCGCGGGAGCCCGCAACAAGAAAATCGCTATCATCACAGAGCAAAATGAATACCCGGTCATGATGGAGCGCTCATTCATTGCGTTTAACAAGGCGAGCGCGAGTCCGCTTGAAGTAAAGACATTCGAATTCATGCACGGCAGTTCAGATCTACGAACGATTGCGACAAAGATCCGCGCTCAGGGTTTCGATGCCGTTTTCCTAAATGCCAACACCGACGCGTCTTTCATCAACATGGTTAAACAACTTGGCGATCAAAAACTACACGCCGATATGTACAGCGCTTACTTGCCGGGCTCGAAGACAGTTCTTGATACACTTGGCAGCAAGGTCGATAACTACATGTTCTGCAACCTCCCGGTAAGCGACCAGCTTGTAACCTCGCGTGGCAAAGAGATGATGCAGAAATTTCGCGTGCGCTTTGGTGAGCCGCAGTCGGGATTCCCTGTTGTCCCGATGGCCCTTGAATCACTGCGCTTGCTTGATGTCGCAGTGCAATCGGGAGAAAATCCAGCAGAATTCCTACGCACCGCTACCGTTCAAGACGGGCTTATTCCTCCCTACTCATTTGATCACGGCGCCATCCAAGGTATTCGCTTTGAAATGCAGGTGGTAAAGAACGGCAAAGTGGAGCCCCTGCCCTAGAGATTCAGGGAACTCTGCTGAAGCTCTTATTCCCAACTTGAAGTCGACCCTGAAATTTGACAGTGTGGCCATGCATGGAACTGCTTCTCCATATTCTTCCCTACGCCCTGCCGGCGATTCATCTGCTGGGCATTCTCACAGCAATTGACGCCCTGTACTGGTCGCGCAGCTCCCAGAGCGCGCTCGCTTGGGGAATATTTCTGGTAACGTTCCCCTATCTCGCATTACCTATTTATTGGATATTCGGGCGCGCTCGTTTTCGAGGTTATCGCGAGCTCATTGATAGGTTTGTCGCACTGCATCAAGAAGATCTCGCTCCGCTCGACAAGGAGCGGGAGAAGCTGCACGAGCATCCGCCCACGCTCGAACCCGCACTATGCAAGACCTTCGAGCGTCTGGCCCAGAATCCTTTTATCGCCGGAAATAAGGTGCAGCTATTGATTGATGGAAAGAACGTCTTCGACGCCATCTTTGCGGCGATAGAAAGAGCAGAGAAGTACATCGTCGTTCAGTTCTTCATAATACACGATGACGAGATTGGGCGGGAACTACGGGACAGATTGCTGCGTAAAGCAGCTGCCGGAGTGAAGGTGTACGTGCTCTTCGACGAAGTGGGCAGTAAGAATTTGCCGGCATCATATATCCAATCTCTTCGCGATGCTGGAGCCCTCGTCCATGAGTTTGGAACACGTCAAGGACGCGGAGATTTCTTTCAGATCAATTTTCGCAATCATCGAAAGATTGTTGTTGTCGATGGGAAAACTGCTTTTGTGGGCGGCCTTAACGTCGGCGACGAGTACCTCGGCCGCTCGAAACGCTTCGGTCACTGGCGCGACAGTCATCTGCAAGTCGACGGCCCCGCCGCCCTCCAGATTCAATGGGTTTTTGCCGCCGATTGGTTGTGGGCAACTCGCACTGAAGCGCAGCTTGATTGGTCGGGTGCAACACGGGTCGGCTCACAGCATATCCTGACCATTGCATCCGGCCCTGCCGATGTACGCGAACGCTGCGTCTTGTTCTTCCTCGAATCTATACGCTGCGCAAAAAAACGTGTTTGGATATCGAGCCCCTACTTCGTCCCCGATGACGCGATCATTCGAGAGCTGCAACTGGCAGCTTTGCGCGGAGTTGACGTTCGGATTGTCCTGCCGAAGAATCCCGATCACTACCTCGTGTGGTTTGCCTCGTTTGCCTTTGTCCCGGAGGTTACCAGTTATGGGGTGCGAATATTCCGCTATACGAAAGGCTTTATTCATCAGAAAGCGGTGCTGGTTGACGACGAGATGGCTACCGTCGGAACAGCGAACCTCGACAATCGCTCGCTGCGCCTAAATTTTGAAATCATGCTGCTCGTGGCAGATCCGGCTTTCAATGCACAAGTAGCCACCGCGCTCGAGAAAGATTTTGCAGACAGCGAAGAAGACAGTTTTACGAAGTTCAGCAGCCTGCCGCTATCACGCCGGCTGCTCTCAAAGTTCGCAAGGCTATTGTCCCCGATTCTTTAGCTACTAGGCGAATTCGAGAGAAATCAATTCGCCACGTTGATTTGTCGGAGGATGAGAGGGCAAGATGATCTCAAAGGTAGTTCCATGCCCAACACGGCTTGTAACTTCGACCGTTCCACCATGGGCGGTGACGATGTTCTTAACGACGAATAGGCCCAGCCCTGTTCCCGGAATATCAGCATGCCTATCGAGCCGCGTAAATCGCTCGAAAATCGCGCTTACCTCATAGGGTGCCATGCCGGCCCCTGAATCGGTAACGGCGACGTGCAAAGCCCCGCCCGAAATCTTCGCCTCAACGACGACCGATCCCTCACGCGGCGTAAATTTGACGGCGTTACTAAGAAGATTGCCGAGCACTCGTTGAAAACCGGTGCGATCGAAAATCCACTTCTGCCCATCAAGCTTCTCGGTTTGCAACGTCAGCGATATTTGTCGAGCTAAAGCGACCGGCTCAAAATTCTTAACCGCCTCTTGCAATACCTCGCACACATCGTTTTCGGCAGGACGAAGTATGAAAGAGCCCTCCTGCAAACGGCGAGCACTTAAAAACTCGTCGATCATATTAATAGCCGACTGCGCCGAAGACCCGATTCTGACCAGCAAGTCAGCCGCCTTCGAGCCCTCTTTGACGATATCTCCCGCCAAATCAGCCGACATCAGAATTGCCGACAAAGGGTTCTTTAGATCATGCGTGGTCGTCGAAAGCATGTCGCGCTGAAACTTTTCCCGCCGCTTGTTCTCGGTAATATTTCGAATCCACACCACACACTCACTAGGAATCTTAATCGCCCCATCCGCAATTTTAGGCGCGGCTCGTATGGCGGAAAGACTCAAATCAAAAGCGTGGTCTTTGTCACCGCGAAAACGGATTTCCGTATGCCACGCGGCGCCGACGGGAAGGTTGTCGTATTTTTGGCGAACCGCGTTGCGCAGCTCTTCCCACTTTTCGACCTGATCGGAGAAGATCTCCCAGAGCTGCGCCCCTTTACCGCCGCAGCCCAAGCGAAAGGCTTCAAATGCCCAATTGGAATACACCAGCAAGCCGCCTGAGTCAGTAACGGCAAGTCCATCGGTGCTGTTCTCGATAGCAATTCGCAGCACCTCCATATCCGCCTGAAGCTTCAGTTTCTCGGCTTCGAGCTTTAGCGTGTTGCGAACGCGCGCCAGCGATAACACCAGCACCTCGTGAAAATTAGAATCAAAAGCCTTTACGATAAAATCACGCGCGCCAATTTTCAGTCCGGCGATAGCGTCTTGGATATGAGGCGAAGAGGTCAGCACGATGATTGGGACGAAGGGCCATACCTGTGAGAGATTTTTAATTACCTCGACGCCCTTGGTGTCGGAAAATTGAACCTCGGTGACAATCAAATCCGGACTGATTTTTCCTAAGCAACTGAGCGCGCCCTGCAGTGATGTTCGGTGCACAATCTCCTTGCAGAAGGAGGAAAGCGCTTTAGTGACGACATCAGCGTGAGACTGATCCCCTTCTACAAGCAACACACAGTTAAAAATATGCGTCATGAATGCGCCTTGAAATGCTAAGTCCGCAGGAAGACGGGCCCGTAGATAAAGATCTCGGCAACTTTAACCGGAAACATGACCGCATCGTAGCTAGGATTCACCTATAGAACGGCACTTTCAGCATAACGCTGTTTAGCCGGATTTCCAGGGCCAAAACACGCCAGAATGGGGCTTAGGAGCTCGCTTGCGGAGCCTGATCTCGTGATCTGAGCGCGGCACGTGTCTCGCTGGAAGGAGAGGACCACATCGTAACCAACGGTAGTGGCCAAAGAAGCAGCGAAGGATCCTCATCGGGGGATCCGTCCGTAACCGGACGAGACTCGCTCCCTTTAGGGAGCGGTTGCTTCCCATCTTCGCTAAAGCTTCGACGGGCATGAGCCCTCGCAATGACAGAGGCGAGGAGCTATGAGGGATGCAAACACGACCCAGCTCCGACCCTGTCCTCGTGAGGATTCTTCACCCCAAAAGAAAAGAGGGGCCGACGGCCCCTCTCTCCCTTCAAGCTTCAAAGTGACATCAGACTGCTCGCCGGAACCTATTTCTCTATAAGGTTACGGCTAACACCG
>JAFLCA010000224.1 GCA_017302875.1 Deltaproteobacteria bacterium | reverse complement strand
AGCTGATCGTCATACTCCGCTATCGCTGCCCGCGCGGCTGACCCAAATCGCCCAGCAAGCAGAGGCGTGTCGCATCGAGAAAAAATTTGCAGAGGCTGCGCGATTAGCGCGTGACGTCCTTCGAGAAGCAGCACTCCCACCTCCTGCTGAACTACAAAGCCTCCCACTTACAGACGTTCGCGAAAGAATCGCCCCCGAGCTACGAGCCCCCTGTGCTCTTGCCCTGTGTGTGTATGCACGATTCGTATGGTTCAAGTCCACCAGGGCTCACTCCTCCGAACGCCTCGGAGGACTTCCCCTCGTAAAGAAGTACTTTGAATGCGCTGTGATGCTCGACCCGTACACCGTCGAACATCGTATCGCGCTGCATTCCTTCATGCACGATTATCGTGTGCTACCGAGGCACGATCGGCCAACAATTTCATCTGAGATAGATGAATTGCTGACCTCCTTGAAGAGCTTCATTCCGCAACGCTTTAATTTTTCTCTGGATGCCTCCTACTCAAATTGGAACGAATTGTCACCGCGAGACAAGGGACATCTCGGCTGGTGTCTGGAAGAAGCTTCTGCGCTTTGCCTCTCACGCGCATCGGTGCTGGTTCACTCAGATCGTCAAGCAGCGGAAGAATATTTTCAGGAATCGATTGCCTACGGCCTGGCCACCTTGAAAGTTTTAGGATTAGCTTCGAACCCCGCCGATTTTGCCGGGCAAAACCTCACGAAGGTCGAAGATTCTACTCTCCGTCACATCAAACTTGTTGTGATGCGTCTGGAGCAGGCCTACGCCCACGTGAACGAGTTTGAAGCTTTGGAGGCAACGCGTTCTCTGGGGGACTATGTTGCATTTCGGCTCGGAGAGCACCCAGCGGGGCGCGAGCATAGACGGCCACCTGCAGCGCCTCACAGACGGAACACACCTACATCCAGCGCCAGAGAAACAGCCTCCCCTCGCCCCGCGAACACTCCGCAGCGTAGAGATCCTCTCCGCCCCACGCAAAGCGATGAGCCTCGCCACCCGGCAACGCCGGCCCCCGCGCCTGTAAATCGAAATGCCTGGCCGTCCGCAGTTCGCCTTGCAATGAAGAATGAGCCATTCTCTATTCCTGCAAAGATTCTATCGGAAACACATGGGCCGATCGACAGAATCAAAAATAAGACCAAATTCCCCAACCCGGCCCTGGATAAGGCGATATCGGAGTTTGCGATTGAAATTGATTTGATCGGCCGAACACAGAATGACTCAGCGCGAATGTTTGTCGATCACTACATAGCTTTGTATGAGGAGCACAAAGCGGATCCCGTTACCCTCATTCGCATGCAAATTGGCGCGGGATACGTCCTCGACGCAGCATGGCTTGATCCAGCGGTCGCCAGCACTGCCCGCAAGTTGGCGATGATGTCGAATGTTGACCTTCAGCAAATGGGACTACGAGCGGACCTCATCACCGTACAGGGAATCTTTAAGGCTATCACAACGGCGGCCAAATTTAACCGTTTACGATCAAGAGCTTAGTAAAACGCGCCGCTCATCGAATCCCCATTCATTCCTCCAACTGTCCGTTAGGTATCACTCTAGGGGAGAGCCCTCATAACTTTAGAGGTGTATCGGTGCTTAGGTTGTTTATTGGTTTTGGAGGGGTCATGCTTTCAATTAAGCGCATTCTGTCCGCTTTCGTTCTAATCACTTCATTTATTTCCTTTTCCGCGCATAACTCGCACGCCTTAGTCAGCAAGCAAGCTGAATACGACGCGCTGTCTGAGCTGGACTACTTAAGCGGACTCATCCAGCAGCAAGCGATGATAGAGAAGGAGCCGCCGGAAATTCCGCCGGGCGACATTGAAACAGTCAAAGATGCTCTCAAAGAATACCTAAAGAAGCTTAAGGAAAAACTGGGTCACCCTCCGACATTTGAAGAAATCTTCAAAGAATTAGATGTCAACGGGGACGGTAAGATCTCGCAGCAGGAATGGGAAAAATTCTGGCGTGAAGCTGGGCATTCATGGTTCCTCGGAACAAAAGCTGAAAAGATCCTCAAAGTTTTCTGTAGCTTTCTCCCTGCATCTGAGCAAGCTGCATGCTTGGCGAATGGAATTTCAAAGGATCAGCTGAAAATTTCAATTACAGAATTCTTGAAGATGATCGATCGCCTACTGGCAGATCCGAATACTTCGGAAGACTTTAAGCGTACTCTACGCGAGTTGAAGAAAATGCTTGAAGAGCTTCTCAAGACAGTGACCGCCACGAGTGTCGTGAGCTCGATCGAACTCGGAGATCCGCTTATTGATAGCCTGTCTGGCGACTAAGCGTCACCTTTCACGTAACGGGGAGATTCTGAAAAGGATCTCCCCGTTACAACCAATCAACAGGGCGGGATTACTTGGCGATTGGATTCAGAATCGGCAAATGATAGGTCACTTCAACACCGGCCTTACGAAGCGCTGCTAAGATCTGCGCATCGGAGGAGCTCTCCACTCGGGCGTACTGTCTTCCGTTTTTCGGCTCGACTCTAGCATCGATACACCCAGGCACTTCCGCATGGATATAATTTCGAATGCGCTCGCCCGCAGGATCAGAATCGGTTAGGACAACAACTGCCCCCTCGATCAGCGCCGCACGGATATCCGGCAACGCTCCCTCCACATCCATACCGCGAGTTTCAATGGTCGTGCATTCGATCGAACGGTGAACGGCGGCAGAATCGCGAACGCCCTCCACGACAAGCACTACGGGAGTGGATATCGAAATATTTTGAACTGCTGGCATGGCTTAACAGTATCATACCGCCAGAAGCTAATCATGCAGCGGAAATGCTAAGGGAAATGAAATAGTGTTGAACTGGGCTGCTGCGTGGCCCGAAAGCCTGCTTTACGAAAAAGGCCTTCCGCCTCGACATTTCCTGCAAGGACGACGGCAGAAATTGTACAGTCAGGTGCACTTGCGCGCGCAGCGGCAACTGCGGCAACAACCATACTTAAGGCAGCATGACTACGGCGAATTCCTGGACTTACCCATACATTCTGAATATAGGCATGCGAGGGATCTCGTAACTGGGCGAATAAATGGCCTCCGATACTGCCATCAGCTAACTGGCAAATCTGCGACAGTCCGGGGCTCTTCTCAATGACGGAAACTAACTCCGTCGACCCCATGCCAATCGCCAAGCGCAAACCAGTCTCCCCTCCAACTGACCACAGAAGTGACTCGACATGATCTTTCCCAAGAGCAAGCATTCGCGCTTCAACTCGCACCTCAGGAGAAGGTAACAAGATATGGGAGGGCTCTTGGGTCCGCATCTCCCCAACCTTATCGGAGGCGCAATTCTGAAGCAACGCCGGGTGCCACCAATAGCACTTCCCGTTATCACCCCCAGCGTACCGATTCGATCCGCAAGTTTCTCAGCTTGCCTCGCGCCCAACATAGACGCAGTCTGGGCGTATTAGTTTTCCGACCTCTATTTGCTCTAAACAGTGCCCTAACCAGCCCACCACGCGACTGCAGGCGAAGAGCGGGGTGAACATTGACGGCTCAACTCCAAGCTGTTTGAGAAGAATTGAAGTATAGAACTCAACGTTCGCATGCAGCTTTCGTCCCGGTTTGTACTCCGCGAGTAAGCTCACGGCATTGCGCTCAACTTCCTCACTCAATGAATAGAACTCTCGCGCCTCGTCGTCGCTCGCTAGTTCCCGAACGGCCGCTTGAAGTACTTCTGCTCTGGGATCGCGAACTTTGTACTGACGGTGTCCGAATCCCATAAGCCGCTCCCCTCGATCTAGTTTCTCCCGTAGTACCTCCTCAACATTTCCTCGCGCTTTCGATTCTTCGATAAGTTCGAGTGCGGGTCCCGGAGCCCCTCCATGAAGGGGCCCTTTGAGGCTACCGACTGCCGCAGTCACTGCAGAAACAATATCAGAACCAGTCGACATTACGGATCGAGCGGTGAAGGTTGAATTGTTAAAGCCGTGATCCATAACCGTATTCCAGTACGTGTTTAGTGCCCGAATTGCCGCTGGCGACGAAGCCCTGCCCTTTAGCAGGTGCAGTAAAAATCCAGCATGGCTCGGCTCGGCAAAAGCGGCCTGGGAAACTTGTCCGCCCTGCGACAAGGCGCAAATTGTGCCAGTGATAGATGCGGTCTTCGCGATTACTGAAAAAATATCCTTAGTCAGATCCCCACTCGTACTGAGAGAACATACCCCCATTCGTAAGGCATCCATCGGAGAGCTCCCCAGCGCTACTGCGGCCTGCAACAATGCGACGGTATGAGAATCCAACGCGCGCTCAGACCTTAGCCGACTCTCAAATGTCTCCTCTGTCCGATCCCATAGTACAATGGACGCCGCCTCTTCGAAGCTAAAGCGCGGCGCAAAGTGCTCCAAAGAATATCCGCGTACGGTGAGTCGACCTTGTTCTCCATCTACCTTACTGATTGAAGTCTCTCCCGCCAAAACTCCGAGTAGGCCCTGCTGAATGCGCGGCGCGCTCTCCTTAGTACTTAGCTGTGCTGAGGTGTGCATAGTGCGTTCTCCTTTTCAGGATTGTCGGACTCTCTTTTACATTGATCAATCTTGATCATAGAATCAACTAATGAGCAGCGAATACCTCACCGTACAGGAAGCACTGGAGAAACTTCGGGTTAAGCCTGCCTCGCTTTACTCCTATGTAAGCCGAGGCCTCGTCCGGCGTCTGAAGCAAAAAGGGCAGCGTCAGAGTTTCTATTCTAAAATCGATGTCGAACGTTTGGTGGCACGTCGAAATGCGCGACGCGGACACAAAGCGGTGGCCGGAGCAGCTTTGCTGTGGGGAGATCCTATTCTCGAGACCGCCATATCTTGGATCGATGAGCAAGGCCCCCACTATCGGGGTCACAGCTTGGAAAGTCTGCTTGCCTCGCAGCACCCATTCGAGAACGTTGCCGAACTACTCTGGACCGGAATCTTGCCGACAAGTTCCGTCCGATGGCCGGCCAGCTCCCGGCGCTCGTATGGCAGCGCATCCCCTCATGAGCGGGCTCAGAGACACTTCCTTGATTTGCTGGATTTTGCCGATGGGCCAACCATGGATCAGAAA
>JAFLCA010000223.1 GCA_017302875.1 Deltaproteobacteria bacterium | reverse complement strand
GGGCTGACGAGCAACTTTCCTAATATTCCCCCAAAGAGCAAGTTATGCCACGCGCTGCACGCGTCGTACTCCCATAAGTTCTTCGCTACATCACCCAACGTGGGAATCGCAAAGAGGTTAAAAAGTGGGTAGCGTCCCTACTTTCCAAGTTGCTAACGAGCTGCGGGGGAATGGGATTTCTGCCTCGAAGCGGTGGTGGATTATTGAATAAGTAATTCAGACTGCTGGCGATCTGTGGTGGCGGAGGGGATCAATATTATGTTTTGCGGCGGATTTGAGTAGTGCCATATTTGTAGGTAACCTTGTCAGACGTTTATCTCGTGAGGCGGTTTCAGTTATGGGCACTCCAGCAATCTACACCTTCAAAGGTGACTCTCAGAAAAGTCAGCAGGATATTCACCTCGTATATCATAGTGATGGCTATCCCAGCGGAGCTGCCGACATAATTCCCGATCTGGCATCCGTGGCATGTCGTATTTGGGCGGGAGAAGAAGTTGATTTAGAGTCCTTGGGCCTTCCAAGAGTAGATGAGGCAAGTCGTCTTGCCAGTCTTGAGCAAGCGCCTCATTCAACGCCATTTCGATACGAAATTGAAATGGTAAATGGAAGTCCAGTTATGGTTCGGGCTCTGCGACATGATCCGGTAATACCGGAGGAATTGGAGCAGCGTCTCGAATCCGCGAAAGCAGCGCTCGAGGCGGTTGAGCTTGAGATGCGAGCCGCAAGAAATACTCCGACCTACGCCGAGCTGGCGGCGGGGGATCTCGACAAAGTTCGGGCCCTCGGAAACGGAGATGTAGACGAGGAATAGAGCCGCATAACAACGAAGCCCAGCCGATCGCCCTGGCGGGTGACGGCTGGCTCTAACCGTTATACCGCCGATACACTCATGGCCGATGACTATTGCCGCCTGCCTCGGCGCCCCTCTAAGCAGCCTAATTTCTGAAGAAAATTGCCAGGAGCACTCGGTATCTTAGCGCTGGGCGTTGAACTAAACTTACCCCTCATGGAACCGAGTCAAGTCCCCAATCCCCAAGACGAGCCTGATAGCGAACGGGACGCGTGCGCAGGAAAAGATGAGCCACTTTTTGATCCTGCTACTGTGAATCTGACCAACCCCGAGAACCCCGAGGACTTCACTCCGGAGAAGTCGATAGAGACTCAGTGCCGAGAGTTGATGTCTCTTTCCGGATCCGCCCTCCGGTCCAAACTCCCTGAACATATCGCGCTTATGGGAGAGTATGACAACCAGCGAGGAATGTATTCAAGTCGACCACTGGAGTGGTTAGGTGATCAAAGACTTTTGGCGTACCTTAGATCACTGCCCCCGGATCACAAGGAGTTTATCGCTAATTCAGTAGCTCTTGAGATTGCACTTGCGGAAACACTGAAGCGGAATTCGCATGATGTACTTCCAACTCTCCTGGAAACGCTCCGCAGCGATGACAAAGCCCGCGCCGGAATCCTGGCAGCTATTCTTAGAAGTGACTTTGTCGATCCTGAAACGATCCAATGTTGCGTGAATTTACTTAACACACCGGAGCTGTGTCATCATGCTCTCAAGATAATAGACGCCGCCCCTAGTCTCGCAGTGAGCCATATCGACGAAGTGTTGGCGGCCTATCCGGCAGAGCCGCTGTGGGATGAGTTCGATATTGATACCAGCGTGGAGCGCGGAATATTTGTCTCAATCTTTGGCAAATTTGAACGCCTCGACGCGGAAAGAACATGGGAAGTGGTGTTGCGTCAGCTTGGGAACTCCTCAGGCTCGGACCAGCTGACAGCAATTTCGCTCGTTCATGGCATGGAAACTGCGCCGATAAGAGCGCGCTCTAAGCTGCTAGAGCTGGTAAATAGCGAAAGTGAGTCTGACAAAATCCGCAGCTGGGCGATTGCTGCGGTTCGCAAACATGGATGGAGCACTCAACTCCGGGTCCCTCTCCTGATGGAAATGGCTCGCGGTAGCGAAATTGACTCCGATTTGATGGAGCAGGCTCTTGGCGCTCTGGCGGAAATTGGTGAGCCGCACGACGAAATCTACTCGCTCTATCATAGCTTATGGAGGAGTGTGGAGGAGTTGATTATGGGAGAGGACTTTGATTCGGATACCCCCGAGGGAGTATTCCTACGTGCGTCACTTCTACCTGCTCTTGCACTGCACGACGCGAGGAGTTCAGATTCGGGGCGGCTATTTCGTCAATTTCTCTATTCTCCGAATCAGGAACTAAGAACCATGGCGCTGGAGGCCGTCCCTAAGTCAAGGGTTCCGAACATTATGGAAGAGCTGCTTCGAACAAGTACCGGATTTAGCGGGGTAGAAGATATAATGGTAATGCTTGATCCACGGGCGCCAGCTTCGGTGTCCCGCGGTCTGCTCGTTCAACTGAGGGAGCGGATTCAGGGGGAGATGGAGTCCTACGATATTCTCGATCAATATTCGGCCGAGGAAATGTTGGAAAAGGTTGATTCGGCGATCAGGGCGCGAGACTGATCAACTGCTGTAACCGGGTCACCCATTTTGTGGTGACTGAATTCCGATATCTCGGGGTCCATTGCCGAAATAGGTTCGTCCGACGTGGCGAACTGCGATTTCGAAGAATTAGTTTTTTAACTCCGTAGCCGGACCACTCAAATTCTCACGTTTTTAGAACGGTTCAGCCTTAGAAAGCCGCCAACATTCATGCAAGGAGTGTTGGCGGCTTTAATTTTTGGGGTGGTTTCGATTTGGTGAGGGGATGAGGGGGGTTGTAACTTTTTGCGACATTGGGCGGAGAGATTCGCCAAGATCGTTAGCAGGAATAGATAAAATTATGTAGTAATTTCTCCACCCTTTGCTAAGGTGCGGGTTGGATGGGCTTTTTTGAGATGAGTTGCTGGCGGGTTAATTAATAATTAGTCCAGCGGTGGTCTTCTGTGCATTATCGGAACAGCTCAATATTATGTTAGCTTTCTAAGAGAAAACTGCAGGTGAACGAAGAGAACCGAAGCGAAGTATTCATAAGTTATAGCCACGACAATCCGGACCACATTCATCGGGTTCTGCAACTGTCCAATAAGCTCCGTGCAGAAGGCATCGACTGCGTCTTAGATCAATATGAGGCTTCCCCGCCAGAAGGTTGGCCCAGATGGACAGACCGAAAAATTCAAAGCTGCGAGTTTGTTCTCTCAATCTGCACTGAGGCCTACTACAAGCGTGTAATGGGTCAGGAAGAGCCAGGCAAGGGACTAGGAGTTCTTTGGGAAGGCAACCTCGTCTATCAGCATCTCTACAACGCTGGAAGTATGAACAATAAGTTCATCCCCGTTCTTTTTTCGCCAGTCGACCAAAAGCACATCCCGACTCCCTTACAAGGCGCAACTCGATACTGCGTAGAAACCGACGCGGGATATGATGATCTATATCTACGACTACTGAAGCAACCGAAAGTCCAAAAGCCCAAACTAGGGAAACCACGGCCACTTCCCGCTAAGGAAGTTAAAACAAATATGGCACTTCTTTGCATGCCGATTGATGTAGAACTCTGGGACCAGGCTAAATGGCGAGGAACGATGTTCATGTACGCCGAAGGACAACCACCAATAATCGGACTTGCATTTTTAAACGAGAAGCCAGCGAAGAAAATTTTTGAGCAATGGCATGAACGCTACGGTGAAAGTGATGCTAGTGAAGAACTACGAATATCAATTGTCGAAGGAGAACTTCCGGGGCAAGGCGGTGGCTACACTGTACATGTAGGGATAGATCCCCATAATACGTTGACGCATCTTAGGGAGGCCGGATTCGATCCTGAGAAGAGGACAAATATTCTCATGCTGGTCAGTAGACTAAACCGGATGAACCCAAAACCAGACTCAAAAAATCTGCAAATTTTCAAAGATGCCTACAAACGTCACAAAACCTACTATCTTATTCCTGCAGTAATGAAACCGGACGGATCGGCTTTCAAACCGATCAAGGATTTGGGAATTTACAAGTCAGTTATTCATTTTAGAAAAGCTGCTGACGTTGGAGAGAATGACATCGACTCGGTCATTTTCGGTCCGAAAGAAGAAAGCTAACAACCGAGTCGTGCGGATTTCGGGCTCGCGCGCTTTCGTGGGAATTTCATTGACTGAGTGAGTCCGAAACCGCACACTCTAGCCGTTAACTCTTCTATGATTCGCACGCTTTGTTTAATGACACTATTATCGATGACAACTTGCTCCGTTGCGAGCGCTGACTCTATCTTCTGCGGTGATGAAGAATATCCCGATAAAACAGATGTCCCGAGATTTTGGGATTTAAGAAACTGCCGCTCAAGAATTATTGATGCCGGCAAGGGCGATTCGTTACGTTATGGCAAAGGCGAACTAGCGATTGAGTTCGATAGAGCGAGCGGCGACGCTCCCTACCTATTCGACTGTCGCTCCACATCACCTGGCGCGCCGGTCTTGATATCCAATAGGAGTACGCGGCATTTATATTTACTTTGGTTTGGCCATGGTTCGTCTATTACCGATGGTTTGGAAGACTTGGCGGTACGGGTAACGTTACGCCTACCGAATGGCACTACTTTAACCGCACCGTACTCTCAATGGAGTCCGCCTGCGGTTAGGCTGCCAGAAATGTGTGACCGAGTTATGCTACGACAGGAGCAGGACTTTGCTCGCTGCCCCGACCACCACGTAACTATGCGCTGGGGTGGGCCAAGCGGGGCGCATTCGCTGAAACCTGGCAGGGCGATTAAGCTATTGATTCCATGTAACCGCGATGAATACAGAGTGATGATACCCCGCTCAGTTGATGGGATAAATGTGCCTGCAGTTGTGGAGTTAGGAACCGTAGATCGCTCGAGCGGGAGATTTGACGTAATTAGCGCGACCAGTCCTGTCAAGACTCATTTCAAAGTGGATTGAGGGTTAACAATTGCGGCCACCCGAGGCAAGGCTGCGCGCGATAAAGGCGAATTGAATGAGCGAGCGGCCTCGCCCGGGTGCCGCTCACCGTTATGTCCCCGACTGGCTCAGAACCCTGAGCGCCTTTTCAGCGGCGGGTCCTTCGGCAACATAATTTCCCGAATGGCATCGAAGACCACCTTAAACTGCTGATCGTATCGCCGCTCTAGATCGATAAGTTTCCTTGC
>JAFLCA010000222.1 GCA_017302875.1 Deltaproteobacteria bacterium | reverse complement strand
CAAGGGAGACTCCAGCTCCGCGCATTCCAGAAAGTTTTATTTATGAGTATAAGGTAGTCAGTGCTCCGGAACCTTTATCTCCCCTAAACGAAAAGTCAGTAGTCAAAATCAAAGTAAGCCCGACTACCCATAGAGACAGCAGCTGGTTATTAAGTTTTAATCCCAAAACTAATACTTTGATTAGTGTTACTGAGACCTATACGAATGGAGCCAGCACGACGCACGCAAATCCCTATCAGAATGATTCGTGGATGAGTGGTTTTGGAGATTTTCAGGGAATAATTGTCGATTTTGCAAGAATACCAGTCCCTAATCAGAATGAAGATCGAGTTATTCGCCAAGAACCACCTTCAACAGCTGAGTTTACTCAGCAAACAAGATTTTCAAATGGCACTTGTCAGGTGACCATGACGATAACTGAAGATCCTCCCGCATACACAGTGGTTGCAAACATTGGGTGGCAGCAAGGAAAGAAGTGGTGGACGAAAGCTAGCATTAAGCAAGGTTCGCAAATAGAAATTGCTGGGGAACTTATCGAGTAGGAAGGGGATTAATCCCGTCTATCTTAATTAATTTTGTAGCTGGATTCCTTGCTCGAATAACAATATTTCTTAGCGCGAGAAACTTTGACGAGATCTATCCGATTAGCGGAACCTTTGATTTGCGGCGATTTTGGAGGAAATTTGAGTAGCCCGGCTACCATTAAGGTAGCCCGACTGTCGAGTCTGAAAGTTCTGAATCGATTGTTGTCCCGTCCCATAAGCAATCTTTTCGGGCCATTTCCGATTAATAGAAATGTCGCCCGACCAAAAAGATATAACCGCAGCGATCCCGATTGAAGAGCGTATACATCTGGTTCGTGCTCAGCGGGTGGTGCTTGCCAAAGACCTCGCTGAACTTTACGGCGTAACAACCCATCGCCTCAATGAGCAGGTAACTCGAAACAGAGAAAGGTTCCCACTGGATTTCGTGTTTCAGCTTACGATTCAGGAGGTTATCGCTCTAAGATCGCAATCTGCGATCTTAGAGATTAAAGGAAGAGGAAAGCATCCGAAGTATCTGCCCTATGCTTTCACTGAGCATGGGGCGGTCATGGCAGCGACAGTCCTAAACAGTCCGGTTGCCGTTCAAGCAAGCATTCTACTCGTCCGGGCCTTCATACAATTTCGGGAAGTCCTCAGGGAACACTCCGACCTAAAACGGCGACTTCAAGATATCGAGATCCGACTCGCGAAAGGATTCGCAGCACATGAACAAGAGCTGCAGGAGATTCGTTTCCTTATTGCGCAGCTTGAACAGCCCGTTGACCCGAAGAAGAGAAGAATCGGCTTTTGATATCGTTGTGAAGTCTCCGAGGCAAATAAAAGCGGCTGTAAGCTAATTATTCGCCGTCGCTTGCTCGTAAGCTCGGAAGCTATGGCGGAATTGTTTTGTCTGACGCCAAAACTAAAAACGCCCCCCGTTTCCGGGAGGCGTTCTCTGTAACAATTAGTGACAGTCGAAAGATTATCCGTCGTCGCTCATTCGCAAAGCTCACAAGCTATGACGGGATAGTTTCGCCTTGCGGCAAAACTACATCATTCCGCCCATGCCACCCATTCCGCCCATTCCACCGCCGTGGCCATGGCCAGCGTGTCCTGCTGCTTCTTCCTTCGGCTCATCAGCGATGAGAGCTTCAGTGGTAAGCATCAAGCCTGCGATTGACGATGCGTTGAGGAGGGCAGTACGCACAACTTTCGTTGGGTCGATGATGCCAGCCTTCACAAGGTCTTCGTAGGTGTCCGTTGCGGCGTTGTAACCGAACGAGCCCTTTTCAGAGCGAACTCTGTTGATCACGACAGCTGGTTCTGCACCGGCGTTCGCAGAGATCTGGCGAAGAGGGGCCTCAAGAGCGCCACGGATAATCTTCACACCGAACATCTGCTCTTCGTCGGAAAGCTTGAGCTTGTCGAGCTTGTCCATCGCACGGATGAGAGCAACACCACCGCCAGGAACGATTCCTTCCTCAACAGCAGCGCGGGTCGCATGCAATGCGTCTTCAACGCGAGCCTTCTTTTCCTTCATCTCGAGTTCAGTCGATGCGCCGACGTTGATGACGGCTACACCACCGACGAGCTTAGCAAGACGCTCTTGGAGCTTCTCGCGGTCGTAGTCGGACGTGGTGTCTTCGATCTGAGCGCGGAGCTGGGAAACGCGAGCCTTGATGGCATCTTTCTTTCCAGCGCCGTCGATGACGGTCGTTGCATCCTTGGTGACAACGATTCTCTTGGCGCGACCGAGGTCGGCAAGGGTGATCGTCTCAAGCTTGATGCCGAGGTCTTCCGTGATGCATTTTCCGCCCGTGAGGATGGCAATGTCTTCGAGCATCGCCTTACGACGATCGCCGAATCCAGGAGCCTTCACTGCGCAAACGTTCAAGGTACCGCGCATTCTGTTCACAACGAGAGTTGCGAGGGCTTCGCCTTCAACTTCTTCTGCGAGGATAACGAGAGCCTTTCCAGACTTCGCTACTTGCTCGAGGATCGGGAGGAGGTCCTTCATCGCGGAGATCTTCTTCTCGTGGATGAGGATGAGCGGATCGTCGATCTCAGCTTCCATACGGTCAGGGTTAGTGACGAAGTACGGAGAGAGATAGCCGCGGTCAAACTGCATACCTTCAACAACTTCGAGAGTCGTCTCAAGGCCCTTGGCTTCTTCAACGGTGATGACGCCTTCCTTACCAACCTTCTCCATGGCTTCAGCAATGATATTGCCGATTTCGGAGTCGGAGTTAGCGGAGATCGTTCCTACTTGAGCAATCTCGTCGCGACCCTTGGTCGAACGGCTCTGCTCTTTGAGGGACTCGATCGCAGTCTTAACAGCTGCATCGATACCGCGCTTCAAGTTCATCGGGTCGTGACCAGCGGCAACAAGCTTCAAGCCTTCGCGATAAATCGCATCAGCAAGAACAGTTGCGGTCGTGGTTCCGTCACCGGCGATGTCGGAGGTCTTGGAAGCAACTTCCTTAACCATCTGAGCGCCCATGTTTTCGAACTTGCCAGAAAGTTCTACTTCCTTAGCAACCGTAACACCGTCTTTGGTAACCGTAGGGGCACCGAAGCTCTTCTCGATAACCACATTGCGACCGCGAGGTCCCATGGTAACGCGCACTGCGTCAGCCAAAGTCTTCACGCCTTTCATGATCTCTTCGCGAGCTTCAAGGCCGAATTGTAACATCTTAGCCATGATATTTTCCTTCTAAGTTAAAATGAAAATTGACTATTCAAGAACGCCAAGGACGTCATCTTCTCTCATGATGAGGTACTCAGTGCCGTCAAGCTTGATTTCAGTTCCGGAATATTTGCCGAACAAAATGCGGTCGCCGGCGCGGAGATCAAGAGGACGAACAGAGCCGTCTTCAAGAACGCGGCCTTTGCCAGTTGCGATAACGCGGCCCTGCTGGGGCTTCTCTTTGGCGGAATCAGGGATGTAGAGACCGGAAGCGGTCTTCTCTTCGCCTTCAAGGCGTTCAACGATCAAACGATCCTGCAATGGTCTGATCTTGTTTGTGTTTTTCGTGGCCATTCGATTTTCTCCTCAAAAATCAATTTTGATATTTGCTCTTATTTACTCAGAGCGCCCAATCTATGCGCATCGCCAGACGACTTTTCAAGGGTTCGCCAATAAAAAACTATGGCGTGTTGACGATGCGTTTGAAGGGGCGCAATGCCTTTTAACAGACGCCGGAGTGTAGTATGAGTTTTATGCTTAAATCAAATTTTTCAAGACCTTAGGTAAGTAGCACTATGGCTAAACAGGCGCTTAAAGGTGCTGCCTTGCAACCGGGCCAGACCATTGGAGTAATTGCCCCTTCGGCACCCGCTGCGAAAGAGCGTCTAGAAGCCGGGCTTGAGTACATCCGACAGCAAGGATTTAAGGTACGGGTCGAGCTGGATCCGGCTGCGAATTACGGCAGCTCGAAATACATGTTTTCCAGTGATTCAGCGAAGGCGCGCGCACGCGGGCTGCACGCCTTATATAAGGACAAATCTGTCCGCGCCATTATCTCTGCGCGCGGAGCCTATGGATCGATGGAGATCTTACCGCTCCTGGATTTCAAGTTACTGAAAAAGAACCCTAAACCTTTCATCGGGTTCTCTGACAGCACGGCGCTTCTTCTCAGTATATATAGTAAAGCCGGAATGGTGACCGTGCATGGGCCGTCCGTGGAGTCCATGGGTAAAGCCTTTGAAAACCCAAAGGCTCGCGCGAATGCGGAAGCGCTCTTTGAGTTGCTGAGGGGGGAAACCCGCAACACGATGACAGACTTTGAAACCTATCGGTTCATCCGCAAGGGGGATATCAAAGCTCCGCTTCTTGTTGGGAACCTCTCCATTTTCACTGCACTGATGGGAACTCCGTACGAACCTGACTTCTCTGGGCACATTATTTGCTTCGAAGAGTCCGATGAACGCCCCTTTAGAATTCATCGTGCACTTTTGCAGATGAAGCTGGCTGGAAAATTCAAGCGCGTCAAAGCTGTCGTGTTGGGGAGCTTTAAGAACTGCGTGCATGCCAAGGGTCTTGGGCCGACGGTGGAGGATGTGTTCAGGGATATTTTTCAAGATCAAAAATTTCCAGTCGTCTCGGCTGCACCGTTCGGGCATGACGAAGACAATCGAGCACTTCCGCTCGGAGTACGCGCAAGACTTA
Source organism: Deltaproteobacteria bacterium (assembly GCA_017302875.1). Lineage (GTDB taxonomy): Bacteria > Bdellovibrionota_C > UBA2361 > UBA2361 > JAFLCA01 > JAFLCA01. Next base: position 446 of record JAFLCA010000222.1, on the reverse strand, counting down.
GCGGGAATAAACTTGAATTGCTCGAGCTTCCTGTTTTAGACTGAGCCTCCCGATTTGTTCACGACTCAATCCCAACACCAGGATTTATGCAGCTCGCTCAGGCCAAAGTAGTTTCGTCGCCGCAGGTTCCGTCTCTCGAAGTTTTTGCTGAAACTTCCGCGCTTCTTAAGAAGGGCGTTGAGGATGCAGTTTTCCCCGGCGCAGTGTTGCTTGTGGCGAACGGTGGGCAGGTCATATTCAAGGAAGCTGCCGGATTCAAATCGTATCAGACCTCGAAGAATCCTTCTCCGCTGCCGATGACCATCGATACCGTATTCGATGTTGCGTCGCTGACGGCCACTGTTATTACCACCACGATTTTGATGAAGCTTGTCGAAGCGAATCAGATTCGTTTGGATGATCGGATCTCTCGCTACATTCAGCCCTTCGGAGTCTTCGGTAAATCT
>JAFLCA010000221.1 GCA_017302875.1 Deltaproteobacteria bacterium | reverse complement strand
ACCCGAGCAATTCGGCCCTCAAAAAGAAACGCACCTCTACAGATAAAATGAAAAAGCTCAGCGATTTCTTAGCTGATGGCTCCGGAAAGCATAAACACAGCGCCGACCTCGACCTAAGTCCCAGCGCCCTAGCCTCTGCTATCTTCGCTAAAGCCCCAGTCGACTTCCTCGAGTCCCGCACCCTAGCCGACCTGGCTGAGATTACCGATGGCTGTTTCGAGTGCTTGGCTGCTCTGCCCGCGGACCCTCGCAAAGTTTGCATTCGCACACACGCCGCCTCGAACAAGTCGAGCATATTCTTCGCGCTTGGCGATCGCCCCTTTATCGTAAATACCATTTTGGAATGCCTGCGAGAGGCAGAAGCCTCCGTCGTCGTGCTCTTGCATCCGATCATTATCAACCGCGGGCTAAGAATCTCGCTATCCTACGTAGAATTTGAAGCTCGCTCCCCTGCCGAGTTGGCCGTACTAGAGCAATTACTTTCCGCCGCGCTGAGTGATCTCATTCTTGTTACCGAAGACTTCACCTCGACCCTCGTGCACACCGAGACACTCGCTCGGGTGCTGGACAACCCGCGCTACACCTCTTCCTACCCCCAATCGGAGCGCAAAGAGATTGCCGACTTCTTGCATTGGCTTACTGACGGCGGCTTCATTTTCCTTGGGCACGCTGTCTGGAAAGTGTGCGGCGAGTCCGATGTTGCAAATACTCCCGCCACCACACTCGGATTATTCCGCACCTCGCAGTCTTATTTGCCGGAGCTTCTGGCCCAGACTCGCGAAGATGCAACCCGCCTTTTAGGTCAACAACAGTTAATCTCATACTCAAAACTGCGAACCACCAGCCCGGTGCACCGCCGCATAAAGATGTCGCATTTGACCGTCGCTGAGCTCTCGACGGAAGGCACCCTGATAGCAGTTCATTCTTTGGTCGGCTTCTTAACCTCCAAAGCACTTTCCCAGGAATCTTCCAGCATTCCTCTGATCCGACGAAAACTGCAGAAAATCATCGAATTCGAAGATGTCCAAGAGAACTCCTTCGATTACAAGAATGTCGTAAACATCGTCGATGGCATGCCGGAAGAGGAAGCGCTGCGCCAGGACATCGATGTCCTTCGCGACATTATTCGCCTCTCCACTGACATTCAACGGAAGGACGAAACTCGCGTGTACGTCACCTTCCCGCGCGATGACCGCGGCGTCGTAGTAGTGATTGCCCTACCCCGGGATCGATTCAACACCCAGGTGCGCTCGGAAGTGCAGCATCTCTCCGAAGAAGTCTTTGGCGCGACCCCTGGCTCGGGTGAATACCACCTCGACGTCTCCCCGCAGCATGGGGCACGCGTGTATTACTACATCCCGCTCCCAAGCGGCGAACGCCGTCACGTTGACGTCGAAAAATTCAAAACCGACGTGGCCCAGCTCTCCAAAACTTGGCAGGACAATTTTAACGAAAGAATCAAGTCCTCCATCTCAGCGAAAGGAGCTGACGCGCTTCTTGAGAAGTATGCCGATGCCTTCCCCGAGGAATATCAGGCACTGCAGTCGACCGAAGACGCAGAACAAGACGTTAAAGCGATGGAGACTCTCTCCGATGAACACCCCGTACGCGTCAGCATGGCGCAGGGGAATGAAGGGGCGGCCGATCTCCTAACGCTGATCGTCTATCACCGTGGCTCCGTAATCACGATCAGCAAAGCACTGCCGGTGCTTGAAAACGCTGGCTTCGAAGTGATCGATGAAAAATCCTCCTGCTTGACGCCGCTGCAGTCACCGCAAGTGTACATCCATCGATTTTTGGTGCGACCACGCGGCACGGTCTCCATCTCCCGAAGTGGATTCGACGACGTCATAGCTCCCGGCCTTGAGGAAGTTTTTCTCGGTCGCGCTGAAAACGATGGACTGAACGCGCTCATGCTTTCAGCGCGACTCTCGGTGCGCTCGGTAGCACTTCTGCGCACGTATTGCGCCCTCCTTTGGCAGGTAAGCAAATTCGCTTCACGTCAAACCATCATTTCCACGCTGGTCGGCACACCCGATGCTGCGCAGCGACTTTGGGGAATGTTCGAAATCCTTTTTAACCCATCGCCTCAACAGAACATTCAACAGCGCCGAGCTGCCTTTGATGCACAGCTCAGTGACTACAAAGACACCTTGCACGCCATCAAGGATATTACTAAAGACCGGGTTCTACGTTCGCTCGCCGAACTGATTCAGCATACCCTGCGGACCAACTTCTACCATTCGACGATTTCGATCGCGCTCAAGCTGCATTCGGAAAAAATTGAGATTCTCCCTAATCCACGCCCGATGTACGAGATCTTCCTTTCGGCTCCGGATGTCGAGGGAATTCACCTGCGTGGCTCGCGGGTGGCTCGCGGCGGAATTCGCTGGAGCGATCGCTACGAAGACTACCGCAGCGAAGTCCTAGGCTTGATGAAAACCCAGAAAATCAAGAACGCCTTGATAGTTCCCGGCGGAGCCAAGGGCGGCTTCGTAGTGAAGAATCTTCCAAGTGATCCGGCTCAGATCGCACCAGCTGTGGAAAGCGCATACAAGACCTTCGTACGCTCCCTCCTCTCGGTGACCGACAACCGCACCGCTTCAGGGGTTACCCACCCTGAGGGCCTCGTCATTCACGACGGGGAAGATCCGTACTTGGTGGTCGCCGCCGATAAGGGCACGGCGACCTTTAGCGATATCGCGAACCGAGTGGCCACTCAGGAATTTAATTTCTGGCTCGGCGATGCTTTCGCCTCCGGCGGCTCGCAAGGCTACGATCATAAGATCTATGGCATTACGGCCAAAGGCGGATGGGAATGCGTAAAGCGCCATTTCAATGACATGGGCTTCGACATTAACAACCAAGCCTTCACTGCCATCGGTATCGGCGATATGGCCGGCGACGTGTTCGGCAATGGGTTGCTGTTGAGCCGCACCATTAAATTGGTAGCCGCATTTAATCATCGACATGTCTTCCTCGACCCCAATCCAGATCCAGAGGCCTCGTATCAGGAACGGCGCAGACTGTTCGTTACAAAGGGCTCGCAGTGGTCAGACTACAAGAAGGAGCTTATCAGCGCAGGCGGCGGAGTATTCGGACGTTTCGATAAAGAAATTACCCTTAGCCCTCAGATCCGCAAAGTCCTGGGCGTTCCAGAGAATCTGCCCGCCAGCGTGAATGGCGAACACCTGATTAATCTCATTCTGCGAGCGCCCGTCGATCTACTTTGGAACGGCGGCATCGGCACCTATGTAAAATCTCAAGCCGAGTCTCATGCCGACGTTAACGATGGCACGAACGATCGAGTGCGCGTCAACGCAAACGAATTGCGCTGCAAAGTGGTCGCCGAAGGCGGAAACTTGGGATTCACGCAGCAGGCGCGCATCGAGTTTGCGCAACGCGGCGGACACATCAACACCGACGCGATCGATAATTCCGGCGGCGTCGATCTATCCGACCATGAAGTAAATTTGAAGGTGCTCTTCTCGGGACTCATGCGCGAGAACAAATTGACGTTGAGTGACCGCAACCAGCTCTTAAAGGAAATGGCCCCTGATGTGGTCGAAGCAGTGCTCGACCACAATCGCAGCCACGCCATTCTCTTGAGCATGGCAGTTCTCCGATCACGCAGGAACATCGAGTACTTCCAATCGCTAATCCGCGAGCTTAATCGCCTCGGTTACGTCAACCGCTCTCTGGAATGCTTACCGGATGACGAAGAGCTGCGCGAACGTATCAATCAGAAATCCGCAATGTGGCGCCCTGAGCTGGCTGTTTGCACTGCTGCCGTGAAGATGTGGGTAAAAGACGCGATTCTGGCTTCCTCGTTGCCAGGGGATCCCCTGCTCAAAGCCTATCTTTTCGAGTACTTTCCGCCCGCCGTGCAAAGCCGATTCAAGGACGAATTAGCCGGCCACCCCTTGTCTGCAAATATTATTGCAACGCAGGTCGCCAACACGTTGATTGATTCGATGGGCATCACCTTCGTGCACCGCATGTGCGTTACCTACTCGGTCCCGCCGATAAGCGTGGTTAAATGCGCGCTCGCTGCGGAACAAATACTAGGCACTCGCACCATTCGCAGCGCACTTAAGAAGCTCGATACCTTCGACAATAGCAAAACCTTTTTAGCGCTCAGCATCGAGCTGAGTCGAACCTTGATGGATGCGGCCTCGTGGCTCTTAGGTTCCCACGATCCCTCGCTAACACTAGCGAAATTGGTCGAACTCTATGAGGTTGGTCATCGCTCCGTTATTAAAGACATCGATCAAATTCTCGTGGGAAAGGAACTCGATGCGTTCCAGGCTCGAGTTTCCAAGTACTACCAGGTCGGACTCGATGAGTTTTCCGCAAAAAGTTTAGCGGTCTTCCCTCGCATTGTTATCATTCTGGAAATGTTGTGGGCCTCGCAGCAATCCAAGAAAGATATCAAGCGCGTCGCGCAGACATTTTCGATTGTCATGGAAGAACTGGGAGTCGGCTCATTCTTGTCACAAGGTGGCGCTCCAGACACCACTAACAAGTGGGAGAACGAGGTGGTTTTGAGTTCTTCGGACGAGATTCGGCGCAGCCTGTCTCTTCTCACGACCAAGTTGTTGGAAGCGAAAGCGAACTCCAAAGAGGAAATTATCGCGCACCTGAAGACGCTACCCGGATTTGAGCGCGTAAAGGCTACCCTCGAGGAAGCTCGCGCCGAAACACCTTCAATCGCGGCGCTCTCGGTGGTGGCAAAACAGCTTCGATCTCTCTAATACAGCCGCTCCGGCGCCCGCTAAGCGCCTTGATTTCCTGCTGCCTTGGGGAGTACCATGCGCGACAGTGCGCCATGGGTACTAACTCCGCCAGCCAAGAAAATCGGGCCCAGGGCCTTGAAGCCCGTGAGGAATTCGAACGCCTCGTTACCGGCATTGCGGCAGGCCTGATCAATCTCCCCTCTAATGACATCGATAGCGGAATACAGAAAGCTCTTGAAAAGATCGGTAGCTTTGCCGACGTCGATCGCTGCTATATCTTCCTGACGTCACCCGATGGCCGCAACGCCTCGATGACGCACGAATGGAGTGCTTCGGGCGTACCTTCCCTCCGCAACGACTTCAAGGATCTGCCGATTTCAATCAATTACCTGTGGCTTCTCGATCACCTCGGGCGGGGCGAAACCTTCGTCGTTTCCGATATTACAGAGCTGCCGGAGAATGCCGCT
>JAFLCA010000220.1 GCA_017302875.1 Deltaproteobacteria bacterium | reverse complement strand
AGCCCTTTCTTGTCTCCTCGAGCTTGCTCGCCGTCATGGCACAGCGGCTCGTGCGCCGCTTATGTCCTGAGTGCCGCGAACCATACGCGCTGACGGAGGCAGAGGCCCACGAACTGGGCCTGGATTTCAAGAAAATTGGGCCAAAGACCATTTTCAGACCCGGCACGAGCGAATGTAAAAAATGCCAGAATACGCATTTCCTCGGACGTACCGGTATCCACGAGCTACTGATCATCGACGACGAGATACGATCTCTCATTTTACAGCGCGTTGACTCGAACACCATCAAGTCTGCCGCGGTGAAGCGCGGCTTTGCCACGCTGCGCGTCGATGGCGGGCGAGAAGTGCTCGAGGGCAACACGTCAGTTGAAGAAGTATTGCTGGCAACTCACGAAGAACTTGTCTCTGAATAGCGCATGCCGATTTACGAATACAAAGCGCTGGCACCCAACGGCAAGGAACGCAAAGGAACACTCGACGCCGACAGCTTGCGCGCTGCCCGACAAAAACTCAGATCGCAGTCGCTCTTTCCGACCGAACTGAAGGAAGGAACTGACGCAGAGAAAGCTAAATCTCGCGACATCAAGCAATACTTCCGGACGGATCGAGTCTCCACCAAGGATTTAGCTGTTGCCACCCGCCAGCTTGCGACGCTTGTGGCAGCGGGCCTGCCGCTCGTTAGCGCGCTCCAGGCGCTCGCCGACCAGACCGAGTCATTTACGCTCAAGAGAATCATCATCGACGTTCGCGAGAAGGTCGAACAAGGATCTTCTCTTGCGAAGGCGCTGGCCGCATTTCCCAAAACGTTCCCCCCGCTCTACATGAACATGGTTGCTTCTGGTGAAGCCTCCGGAATGCTTGATACGGTATTGCAGAACCTTGCCGAGTATTTGGAAGCGCAGCTCGAACTGAAGCGAAAAATATTTTCTGCGCTCATGTACCCTATTTTGATGTTAAGCATCTGCACATTGGTGGTACTGGGGCTCTTCATGTATGTCGTTCCGCGAATCGTCGAGATTTTCAAGAAGCAAGGCGCTGAATTGCCGCTGCCGACGAGAATCATGATCGGCATCTCGGATTTCCTGATCAACTACTGGTATCTTGCGGCCCTTGCCATCTTCGGCGCTTTGGCATTGCTGCGCTGGTACTATCGGCAACCGACGGGACGCAGCAAGATCGACAGGCTCTACCTCAAACTCCCGATCTATGGCCCGCTGTATACAAAAATTGGAACCGCCCGCATCTCAAGAACCCTTGGCACCCTGCTTGGCAGCGGCGTGGGCCTTCTCAACGGCATTGATATCACTAAAAATATCGTTTCAAACGTTCACATGGTAAAGGCCCTCGAGGACGCTCGCGACGGCGTTCGTGAGGGTAGAAGTTTGGCCCGAGAACTGGGCCGTAGCGGACTCTTCCCGACGATGCTCGGGCATATGATTGCAGTCGGCGAAGCCAGCGGTGAACTAGAGGGCATGCTGGATAAAGCGGGTCGCGCTTATGAAAGCGAAGTAAATGCGACTCTCTCCGGCTTAACCTCGCTGCTGGAGCCGCTCATGATGATTTTTGTCGGCACCATAGTGCTTTGCATCGTTATCTCGGTACTGCTGCCGATGGCAGATCTCATAACCGTGGTGCAGAAGTAACTTTTCGGTTACACTATTCAACGAATTTGGCAGTTTTCACCCCTATCGAAAGAGTACTCTATGACTTTTGCTGAGCGATTAAAATCTGAGCGCGGACTTACCCTGGTCGAAATTATCGTCGTATTGATCATCCTGTCCTTGGTTATGACCTTCGTGGGAGGCAAGATTCTTGGAGCCGGCGACACGACCAAAGCGGAATTGACCCGCACGATGCTCAAGGACATGCAAATGTCGATCGAGCAGTTTCGGTTGCGCTACAACCAGCTCCCCTCCTCGCTTGAGGCGCTTACGCAATGCAACGATGTAACTGGACCTGGCTGCTCCCCAATTCGCAAGGCGGATTCTTTAAAGGACGCATGGGGCAATAAATTCGTATATCAGTCAGACGGCAGCACCTATCGCATCAAAACTCTCGGCGCCGACGGCAAGGAAGGAGGCGAAGAGGTAAACTTCGATAACTTCGTCGCAGGACCGTGAGCTTGAGCCGTTTAGGCTTCGCTCAGAAAACCTCGCGTCGCTTTTCGAGCTCGTCAGCTTTTACGCTGATTGAGCTCGTTGTTGTTATTATCATCATAGGACTTGTATTCGGAGTGGTTGGGCTGCGCAGCGGCTCCTTCGACTTTTGGAAGGATGAGGGCTTTGTGCGCCGGCTTTCCGAAACCATCACCTTCTTGCATCACCAAGCGGTCGTCGACCAGGCCTACTACCGCATGGACTTTGACCTCAGGAAGAACACCTATCGCGTACGCGTAGTACGCCCTGAAGATCATGAGGATGACGAGAAGCTCTCCGCTATTGCCTCGGATGCGGGCTACCTAAGCTTAGAGCTCGCCGCTTTTCTGAACCCGAGCCTGGGGCGAGGCCAGACGCTTATTCCTCCCCCGAGCTTACCTTCCTTGGCAGAAGCGCAGGAATTCCCCAGCGGAATGCACATCGAAGATCTTCGAACCATGCGAGGCCGCTCAACCCCGGCGCAAGACGAGAGCGGCTATATCGTTTTCTCGCCGCGTGGATTTTCCGAATTTGCGGTTCTGCATTTGCGACTTTCAACAGGTCAGCCGGTTACGATCCTGGTCAACCCCTTTACCGGGCTAACGGAGATCTATCGCGAATACAAAGATTTCGAATGGACGTATGGGCGCAATAAGAAAACATAACTCAATGCGCAGCGCCGACGGGTTCTCGCTCATCGAGGTGGTTTTTGCCGTTTTGATCCTGGCGTCCTCGCTGGTTACTCTCTTAGGGCTGCAATCTTCAAGTTTGCAATTGTCCGCTCACAGCAAGTTTACGCAGCGCGCCATGCTAATCGCTCGCGAAATCCTAGCTCCGATCGAGACCAGCCGCGATCCGATTGAGATTCAGGATATCGAGGGCACTCCTGAGGAAATCTTAGAGAAGGTGTTAGCGGCGCGCCTTCCCGCAGTTCAGAATGACTCAAAGAACACCATGTACCGCGTCCGCTTACAGGTGGAGTATTGGGGAATTCCAAATCTGAACGAGCAGGCCATGAAACGAATTACCCTGACAGTGCGCTGGAGCGCGAGTCAGGAGGATACATTTCAAATCATATACTTCATGCCGAATGAAGGCGATCAAAGCGCTTCCCCGGAGGAGGTACCGTGACAAAGCAGAGGCAATCCGGATTTACGCTCATCGAACTCGTCATTGCGCTGGGCATATTCGGCATTGTGATGACTGTCGCCTATTTGTCTCTCACCAGCATTACCGAAGCTAAACAGACTCTGGACGACACGCGAGACGTCGGGCAAGTCGCCGATGCCGTGTTATCTCGCATGACGCGTGAGTTGCAACTTGCCTTTGCCGGCCTACCCCTCATGCCGCCCCCCGATAATCTTGGCACGCCCTACTCTTCAAAGGTCAACTTGATTGGAGAGGAAGACTCGCTGCCCAATGGAATGCCGGGCGATCGCATCACGTTCCTGGCCATGGAAGGCGGGCAATATCTCCCCGATGGCGGAGCGCATTCAGGCGTAGTGCAGATTTCCTATCGAGCGGAGCGCGATCCGGACAAGCCTTCAAACGAAGAATCCTACTATCTAGTCCGCCAAGAGACGCCGTACACGCGTCCCTTCGATAAGGCCTATCAGAAGACGATGATATTTCCAGTCACAAGAGATCTGGTTAGCTTACAGTTTCGCTACCTCGAGAAGAACGGAGACGCCTGGACCGGTACCTGGGGGAAGGACGCCAACGTAAACCTACCGAGACTCGTCCACTTCACTTTGCAGATTAGATCCCCACGCGGAAGCATCGAAACGTTTTCAACCTCGGTGCCGCTGCGCGCAAAGCCATAGAGAAAGCTGCCTCATGCCCCACTTGCCGAAAATCGCGATCTCGGCGACCGGCTAAGCCAGCGCGTTTTTTCTAGGAAATTCGGAATATTGCGGGACATTCTCGGCAATGTAAGAATGTTTGAATATGCAAAGTGTCTTAAGCATAGACGCCAGCTGCGATCCCGCGGCTGCCGTGGTTGTGGGAGTTGAGGGCCGCCAAGCGGTGGTCCAAGAGATTCACCGCTTCACGCTGGGCGATACCTTTGGGAAGCACAACGGAGTGGTCCCTACCTCCGACGTTAGTGCCACCATCCCCGAGCTCGCCAACAACGACACGGCTCTCGCGCTCTCCCAAGTCGAAGCTTTCAAAAATGTGCTTGCTGCAATAAAGACCCCGTGGACATCCTGCATCCTGCTCATTCCTCCGCACGACTACCACTCCCTTAATTTGGATTTGCCTTTTTCAAACCCCAAGGGACTCGACAAAATAGTCGGACTTGAAGTGCAGGATCTGCTTCCGTTTGATCTCCAAGAGTTCCTCCTGCATTACCTTGCGCTCGGCGCACGCCCGGAAAGCAACAACGACATTCATGTCGGACTCCTCCCCCGCGGAGTGATTGGCAACACATTGAGTATTTGCAAAGCAGCAGGCCTCGAGCCCTACATCGTTTCGACACCGGCAGCGATTTTGGGAGCTGTTCCCTACTTAAGCTCGCAAGAGATTCCCAAAAATTGCGGAATCATTTTAGCGCGCGATCCCTTCGTATACGTCTCGATCATCGTCGATGGCAAAGCCTGCATGGATCGTGTCATCGACAAACGTAGCTTGGGGGCGCAGCAAACGCAGGCCCTGCTTCGGGAACTACGTCTGACTCTCGCGATGGCAGAGAACCGCTACGAGAACCCGGTTCAATGTCTTTACTCGCTTGGGTCAGATCTTCCTACCGAACTTACGAGCGCCCTACATATTCCTGTCACCACGGTTCCAGTCCCGGAACTAGTGAAGGCAGCTGATAACTCTACTGCGATCGCATGCTTTGCTTCTGTCTTTGCGCAAGATGTTCAGGCTCCACCGATTCTGACCAACTTTCGAATCAAGGAGTTCGGGTACAGCCCACAGCTCCGCGAACTAATGCGTGGAGCGCGCTCCTTGGTCCCCTACTTACTCGGCACCCTCTTAGTGCTGCTGCTAACAGCTATTGGCATCTACTCTCTTCGCGAGCGTCGTATTTACCAAATGCGCAGCGCCATGGTCGATCAAATCCGCGCGGCTATCCCCTCCATGG
>JAFLCA010000022.1 GCA_017302875.1 Deltaproteobacteria bacterium | reverse complement strand
ACACGGGCCACAGATATGATTCCTACCTTGAGACATCGGCTTCCGACATCATTGTGCTTCCTTTTTCAGCTACTGACTATTTCCCTCTATGCCCTGCTATTTTCCAGGTTCTCCTGGGATAGGAAGCAATACTGTCGACTCGGAGAATTGGCGATCGGTCCTGGATCGAGCCCGTATCGAGTTGACGATGTTATTGCAGCGACTCAATCAAATCTATTTCTGACCTATCCACCTTTCATCTTACCGATCTTTGAGTTCCTCTGCGCCCAGCCGTGGTGGCTCTGGTGCCTCGTATATTTATCTCTATATTTACTTTTAGTTTGGGTATCCGAAGTCGCCTGTGAACCCACCAATCATCTCATCCTAGCGCTCGGGTTTCTCGGCATTCCAACTATCTTTGCGTCCGGCAACATCGAATTAATCGAAGTAATGCTTTTCGTGGCCGCCCTTTGCTGCAGTCAGAAGAAACTTCAATTTTTGGCAGGAACATTTTTAGGTGCTGCCATCGTTATTAAATTGCAATGCGCACTGTTTCTTCCCCTCCTCTGCCTAGCTGCAAGAGACCGTATGTCGATTGTTCGATTTCTTGGCGGGGTTCTGGCAATAGCCAGCCTCGGATATTTAGTCTCATTTTGGATTTTCCCCAATCTATCCTTAGAGTACTTCCAGATGATCTACGCCGAGATCCTTCTGGGACGATCAAATGTAGTCATGGATCCATATCAGCCATCTTTAGTTAATTTTATCGCTGCAATGTGGCCGGGGGATCACCAGAATCTATTCCCCTTAATTTGCATTATACCTCTATATGGCAGCGCCCTTCTTTTAGCGTATCGATCGAGAAATCAGGAATCTACCTTCCATCTTGCCGTATTAATCGCTTTGATCTGCTTTCCAAGACTCGCATACTACAGCTATGCATTGGTACTTTGGTCGCTCTGCAAACTTTGCAATCTCTTTTCTGCATCAGAACGCGCATTAATCTGCTCAATATCTCTATTGCCGAGCATTTTTGCGCTCACGATTTTTAAGTCTATTTTGATCCCTGGGCCGGTGATCTTCTTGAGCTATACTGTTGTGGTTCTTCTGTGCTTCCGCTTTCAAATGCGACTGCCCAAATCATAAGTTAGTCTCTCGCATATCGGAGATGCTGATTATGCTGTGCACAGTTCCTGGACAAATGCGTGCTGGATCACGAATGGTAACTTCTAGGGTGCCTGCACCACTGGCCCTAACTAAGCCCAGTCGCCACTTCCTTGAGCGCCTTTTCAAGTTCAGCCTCGATGACTTCCTGATTTAGATGCTGGCCAGCAAGCAGATACCTTGCTGGATGAAGGCGCGTCTCGAATTCCGTTTTCCCTTTGCCGATCTTTACCGCAGAATCTTCTGTCTCGAACTTTTTTACGTTGAAGTTGAATCGTAGGACCAGTTCCTCACCTTCGAACCGAAATCCGAGTTTCAATTCATTCACCATGGAGAATCGCGGCGAGGCCGCCGGTTTCAGCTTCACTTCAACCCAGCCCTTCGAAGTTTTCTGTCCTTTCGGTACAAATTGAAAGAATGACTCGAGGATACGAACGATTCCTTCAATGTGAGGATGCGGAAGAACCGTAAGCGGAAGTTGCGCAGCCATTCCAGCAGAGCTGCCATACCGAAAGTACAGAGTCTGGGACTTATCGCTGATACAACAATTCTTATCCAGCACAAACTCCCACTGCGAAACGGCTTGCCCCTGGGCGGCAAGCTCCGCTGGAAGATCGAGGGTGGCCGTCGAAACAGTCTCGAACGAATCAGTTTTGGCTTTGAGATCCTTCGTCGCCGCACAGCAAATCTGGAGGATCGCCGAGTCGAGCTTTTGAGGCGAACTAGAATGATTCTTAATCGCAAGAGTCGTGGGCAGGGCGTCGCCTTGCACGATAGGTTCTTTAGGCATTTCAAGCCGATATTCGAGTTGTTGATGAACGAAAACACCTTTCATAGGACAGCAAGTTTAAAGAGAGAAATAGTCTTTCAGCCTGTGTAGTGACAAGGGTAACGGAATGCCAGATTTTTCGCATCTTCGAAATAAAGGACGGCAGCCCCTTGTAGCATGCAAGAGGGGCAATTGTCAGGTCGCATAGAGACAGTAATACTTGGAGAATATGTACCCTGGGCCCCAGCGTAGAGTTCTACTCTTTTTTATACTGTCTCTTCCTTTCCTTTGCGCCTTGGGCTCCGCGTACGCGGAAAGTCATATCACCTCATTCGAAGCCGAAGTCCGTTTACGGAAAGATGCCACCGTCATCATCACTGAAACTGTTCAGGTGGATCTGGCCCCGCAACCTGCAAGTGTCGGCATCATATTTTCGATCCCGAAGCGCACGCTAGGCGTGAACAGAAAAGTGCGCAGCGGCAATGTCTTGGTAAATTATGTATTCCGTGACGGGCAGAAGGAGGAATTCCGCATCGAATCTACCCCAGAAGCCTTCTTGGTTCACACCGGAGGAAAGAATGCTGTTACGCCTGGCCTCCGAACTTACACCATTCAGTTTGAACGTCCCCACGTAATCGATCGGGGCGTCGAGTACGACGGATTCTCGATCGCGCTGCCGGGCAAATGGTCGTGGGCAGTTGACCAGACATCGCTTAGCTTTAGATTTCCTGAGTTTCTGGATCCGAAGACTGCTGTATTACGAGCGACCGTTTCCAGTTACTCCTCGACTGCGGTAAGCGAAAAGACTCTGCCACTGAGCGTAACTGAGGAGCGTATAACAATTGACTACCCGACTCGTCTCTCTGCCGGCGAAACACTGTGGATCGAGGTTAAGCTTCCCAAAGGCTTCATTCACTTCCCCTCTTAAGCCCCGACCTTGTTCTATATTACCTGCCTGTCCTATAACTGCTTCAAACACGGTATTTGCTTGTGTAATCATCGAGTTGCTCATTTTGATACAGCTGACGCGCCCTGGCTTTCACAGCTAAGTGCTCCAATCGATTGACAAACCAGACGTTCAAAATAAAAGAGGAGCAGGATGCCGAGATTCTCGGATCTGTGTTGAAGATGAATTTTACTTCCCCGCGGGAAGCTCTGTTTATTTGCGATTGAGCACTCTATGAAAACCCAACTGAAGTTTCGCTACCAACTTCTTTCCCTCGGCCTGCTAGCGCTTTCATTTGTAGCGCCTGCACACGGGCAGTTCACAGAAGGGACTTGGGGATTTAATTCAATCGGAAATGATATTCAGGCCATCACGGGTGCCGAATGCAAGCAATCAATGAACAGCATCAACCTGGCAGACTACAAACGACTCACGGCCATATGGAATACACCATCAACCTATCCTCAATATTCCTTCAATCAGTTTCGCGCTGTGATCGGATTGATGCCCGATGCCATCCAAGGTGTTTCTGGTAACCCTGCCACTTCTGCCGACTATAAGCTTTACGTATACGACGACTTCAATCGCTTTCTTGCGAACCCAGTTGAAAATTACCGAGTAAAGTTTACCTTTTCGCGCCCCTTCAGCAGTGCCGTAAACTTTCAACTCACGGGAACCAGCGGCCAAACTTGCGGCAATTTCGGCTGTATCACCAATATCCCCTTATACTATGCGACCTTCAATTTAAAGAATCCGACCTCGGTCACCTACAAGGATACCGTCGGCAACATCACTGCAACTCCGTTTAGACTAAACGGCGGAAGACAGTACTTCTTCTCGCTCGTGGGCGACGGATGGTCGAGTGCCACCGGATACCCATGCGTGGTACGCACAAAATCTAACCAGCCTGGCTATTTCAGCCCTCCTCCCTCACCAGCTCTTTCTTTCCCGATGGTAGGTACTCAGTGTGCAAGTGCTGGGTTGCCTCCCGGATGCAACTTCTCTTTGGCACATAGTGAGTTCTATTCAATGTCAGCCGAATCCACGAATCCGAATTTAGCGCCTGTACAATGGTATCAAGGCGTTTCTCCATGGGGCCCCTATTTCACCACTGCAGGCGGACCGCTTGCTTGTGCATATAATTCGACTTCTTTGCCCTGCGCCAGACGCACCTACGCGGGCAGAACGGCTTATCACCTCAGCATCACGCCTTACTATAAGTATCTTACTATTCAGAGTGATTCGCTGGCGGTCGCCATGACAGCCGTTGCCGCTTGCGCGGATCCGAATTGTTAGAAAAACCGCCGAAAGTTGCTCGGGCCAATTAGGGGGGCGGGTTGCCCATACCACCGCCAGGCTCACAGGAAACCATAAGCGGGAGAAGCCCTGTGCCGGTGAGATCCTCCATCCGAACGCATTGCCAAACCTGATCGAGGCACGCCAGCACCCCGTCACTCGGGTTTAACTCGACCACGGAATCGGCCACTAGCCCCATGCCAGCCCGGCAAAAGCTACCACCTGACTTCTTCCCCATGGCGCCCATGCTGGGAATTCCGATCAACAGAATGCATACAATGATAAGCACGTACTCCATCTTGACCGCGCCACGGCAGTCCGACAGCAGCCGGGACCGGTATCTTGTTGGGAAGCGCAGATTCAGCATCACAAAAGCATCATAAAACCGCACAGACTCGCCTACGAAAAAATTCTAGCGCGCAGCCGATGCACGCACGTATAGTGTGCCTCTGTAATCTCGTCGTATCGCCGTATTTGCTTTAGAATTCACGCCCCAAGATTTATGTCGGTTTCTCCAATAAAAATAGGCACTCAGCAGCGTTTGTCCCTCTCTGCAGTGGTCGAAGTGGCGCGCGGTCGCGCCGTTTCTTTGAACCCTCGGTCGCGCAAACTACTTTCGCAACGGCGTCGCCAGATTGTCGCGCATGTCCACAGTCATCCAGAACCGGCCTATGGTTTCAACCGCGGGTTCGGACATAACGTCGATCGCGCGGTCGCGCCCCAAGATCTTTCTGAGCTGCAGCGCAACTTGATCCGCTCGCATTCCTGCGCTGTGGGAGAATGCGTGTCAATCGAAGTGGTTCGCGGGGCCATGGTGCTGCGTGCTCATTCCCTAGCACAGGGACACAGCGGAGTACGGCCAGAAGTGGTGGATGCCCTGCTCACTTTCCTTAACCGCGGAATTACACCCTGCGTGCCCGCATATGGTTCGGTCGGAGCCAGTGGCGACTTGGCCCCCTTGTCGCATATCGCTCTCGCACTGATCGGAGAAGGCTTTGTATTCGACGCGACTGGCAAGAAAGTAAAAGCTACGAGGGCTTTGGCGCGCGCAAAAATTAAGCCGCTCGCTTTAGAAATGAAGGAGGGCTTGGCGCTAAATAATGGCATGCAGTTCTCCACAGCGCTTGCGATCCTTTCGCACGCGGACATGCAAAAGCTGCTAAAAACGGCCGCTCTCGCTACCGCAATGACCGCGCAAGTAATGCTGGCCAGTGATTTACCTTTCGCCGAAGAAGTGCACAAACTACGTCCGCATCCCGGCGCACGCGCCGTATCGAAATGGATTTGGAACTTGATGCAAAATTCACCGATGCGCGAGTGCCACCGCAACTTTGACATCGATGGAGAGATTCAAGATCCATACAATTTGCGCTGCGCAGGGCAGATTCTGGGCACTTGTCATGACTTATTGGAGCAAGCCGGCGCGACCTTGGAAATTGAAGCCAATAGCGTCACTGATAATCCACTCCTGCTGAACGAACGTGGCGGAAGTTATACCCGTATTGTATCCGCCGGACACTTTCACGGCATGCCAGTCGCAGTTGCTCTTTATAATCTTACGCAAGCGATGGGCATCATGGCGCGCCTCTCCAACATGCGCTGTGTGCGCTATGTCGATGAGAATCGAAACAAGGGACTCGGTCCTGACTTGGTGTGGCCCGAGTTGCGTACCGAAGAGCGAGCCGCATCTTCAGCCATGATGGTCCCGGAGTATGTTTCTGCCGCCCTCACCAACGCAATTTGGGGCGCTGCAATGCCTAGCCACTTGTTTTCTCTCTCCACCGATGCCGGGCAGGAGGATCATGTAAGTATGGCAGCCGGGCTTGGAGTTCGAGTGTATGATACTCTTCCAAGGCTTGCCGAAGTTCTCGCAATCGAGCTGGCGTTCGCTGCGCAAGCCGCCGCTATTCGTAAAATCTCCGACACGCTCCCTACCAAACATAAGCTGACTGCGCAGCAAACGGCGCAAGTAAAGAAGGCTCAGGAAAGTTTCACCGCGGCAGTCCGAAGCGCAAACAAACGCTCAGCTTTCGAGCCGAAGGTCGATATTCAATTGCGTTACCGCTGGAGCAAAAAAGATAGAGCCCTAAGTCCACCCTGCGAGGCCGTTCTTCGGCATATCAGCAAGGTGTTTCCAATTGTCAAAAAAGACCGCAGCACTTCAGAGCAACTACGCGCTCTGGCCGACATCGTTCGCAGCGGTACGCTGTTGGAACACGCGCGAAAAGCCTTCGCGGCCTAATCCATTAGTCAAGGTAGCGAAAGCCATCCTTCGTCACTTCGCGTACGGTCACGCCGAATTGGAATGAATTCTTTCCATTGCTGCCGTAGTTCCCCAAGGCACCTTGGAAATTCTTGACGCTATGCAGATAGCGATTGATATCTCCCGAAGCAGCCGCTTCAATCATTAGCTTCGCCAGATCGTAGGCGTAGACGGATTCACTAAATGCCTTAGCGTCAGGGTATGCCTTCTCATAATCAGCGTAAAAGTCCTTAGCGTGCCGATCGTCCCCCGAAGGTATCCAGGCTCCGACTAAAGCGCCCTCAGAATTTTTTATTTCTGCAGGCGAGGCAAGCTGTAAGCTGCCGACAATCTGCCCACTATATCC
Organism: Deltaproteobacteria bacterium; assembly: GCA_017302875.1. GTDB lineage: Bacteria > Bdellovibrionota_C > UBA2361 > UBA2361 > JAFLCA01 > JAFLCA01. The sequence goes on along the minus strand of JAFLCA010000022.1, from coordinate 22,821 downwards.
GCTCGCGCGAAGCTGCTTTGCAAAGGTCGAACCCTGCGGAGGCAGCATGATGATATAAACCGCAGCCGGGTTAAGCGCCCTTATGCGAGAAACGCTGGCTCGAAAGTCTAAATCCGCCGGCAGAAATTCCTGACTAAGCACTATCTTGCTCACGTGCGCATCGATGAAGTGATCGCGTTGACGTAGCGTCGCATCTTGTACCGTCGCGACTACCGCCACATCTTTATAGTTACGCTTGGTAAACTCCGCAATCGTTCGCTCATTGAGATCCTCGGTTGAAACGAAGAAGCGCAGCACGTACTGCTTGCCCTGCTCCAGAGTCTCCAAAACAGTCATGCCGACCAGAGGAATCTTATTCTTCTCCGCAACATTGACGACTGAGAAGGAAGTACTCGCTCCAAACACAATCAGAGCATCGACTTTGTCTTCGGAAATGAATTTGTTAACGATGCCGACGGTGTTCTTTGGAAGAAAAACGTCATCTTCAAAAATGAACTGAACGCGCTGCTGTGGATCATACTTTTGCTGCGCAAGCAGAATTGCGTTCTTAAGCGTTTCTCCAACAACACTTAACGGTCCCGTAAGCGCGATCGAAACCCCGACCTTTACGTGCTTGGAACTTTCTGCGATAGCCGTGCCACACAGGACGCAGGCGAGGAGAAGCAAGATAGAGATTCGTGTACCTGCTCGCACAGTTGTCTTTCCGATTACCTTTTCCATACAGCGCATTTTTCCTCCGTCACCCTTTAACGAATCGCCTCGAGAACCACTTGCGAAACTTCTGACTGGCAAATTAGCACTGCACATTCAGCAGTCACTTCGAAGTCCGCTAAGGCAATCGCCGTAGAAAGTGGATTAGTAAATACATGTAGACCAGCCTCAGCGGGAATTAGTGCAGCCGAAAGATCCCAAGCTTTCAGCGAAAACTGAATTCCAATCTGCTCGCAGTTTGTAGACAGGCGAACACAGTCATTGGCAAAACCACCAAAGCGATAAGTTGTCTCTAGATCGAGCCTACGACGCAGATTCTCCAAAGCCTGGATTTCGCCATTCAAACCGGGATAGAAAATCGCGGCACTTTCCGTGAGTGGGCGTGGTTGTGCACGTAACCGTAAACGTTGACTGAGACAGGGCGAAGCGGCCCAAGACAGAAGTGGGATCTCGTATGCTCCTTGCGAGCGAATAGCAGTATACATTTTACGGGTCGGCACATTCACGTACGCAGCTGCGAGCAGCTTATGATCTCGACAATATCCGATCAGGGGGCCGTAGCCGACTGGTCCGCCCTCGACTCCGGGAAAACGCTTGCAAGCCGAGGTGCCGTCGAGGGGATCTACAAGAAAATATTCCTTCTCACCAGAGTGGGTATGAGTGCTGCTGTCTTCTTCCGCAATCACTGCAATATCGTCGCCGAGAATGCGCCGAATAATTCCCTGCGACTCCACGTCGAGAATAGTCACGATGGAAGCATCCGCTTTGCGACTTGCCTCAAGCATGCGTCCAAGACTGAAGGAACGCAAAAGGTGCTGCGCCGCGGCAAATGCAGCACTTTCCATACGCTTCAGCAGGGCGGAAACTTCGGGTTGAGCTAATTGGCTTAACATACTGAAATTATTTTACTTATTGACGGTACTCGATAATCGGTTCAGGCTTACGATATGGCAGATCTTGATTCAATACTAGGTGGAGCAGTCACGCCTGGCGCACTGGGGGAATCCTCCCTCGTTTCCACCATCGACAGCTACGTGCGGTATTATGCTTCTGGAAGCAGCCACACTGCCCGAGCCAAGCGCCTGGATCTTGATCACTTCGTTTCATTCCTTCAAAAACATCGCAGCGTTTCCAAGGCTCAAAAACTGAAAGTGAAAGATTGGGATTTCTCCTCGGTACAGCGCTTCGTCGATGATTGTCTTGGGAAGGGCGAATCTCCTGCCACGGTTGCGCGAAGACTCGCCACCATAAAACACATGGGCCGAACTCTTGCAGAGAAAGTTGCCGGCTTCATTAATCCCGGCCGAGAGGTGAAAGCCCCCAAGATAAATCCTCCCAAGCCCAAGGCTCTGACTGCTCGAGAGATTAAGAAAATTCAGGCACGCGCAAAAGAGCGCGCGGACAGCAAGCAATCTTTCATTCGCTTTCGAAATCAAGTCATCTTTAATTTTCTTATCGATACTGGTTTACGCGCAGACGAAGTGCGACTACTCAGATTTTCCCAACTCGACGACAAGCTAGAGTGGATTAAGAACGTTCGGACCAAAGGCAGGCGCTATCGAAACGTGTACATTACCTCCGCAATTCGGCCGGAACTCGAAGCGTATGTAAAAGTTCGCGAAGAGGAACTACGTAAGTTCTACTCGAAGCTCACAAAGTCTGAGAACAAAAGCTTGCCGTTATTTATCAGCACCTACGACGCTGTTCCGGGCGAGCCTGACTCCTTTCTGATGGGAGCAAAAACTCTTTGGCGCGCCGTGCGCGAATTGTCGGCTGAAACCAAGCTGCACCCCCATTTACTGCGACATTCGTACGCCTTGGATCTCTTGAATGAGTCAAATGATATTCGTTTAGTCTCTCAAGCGCTTGGCCACAGCGATGTCCGCATCACCATGCGCTACACGCAAAGGGTCGATGATGAGATTGCGGGCGCTCTTGAACGCAGCCGCAGAAAGCGCAAAGACGCTTCCAATTAAAGAATTGTTTTCCCAACCGCCGATTCGAGCAGGGCAATCGCCAAATCTGCTGTAATGCGGTTATGGTCCAAATAGGGATTTAGCTCTACCACTTCAATCGACAATAGCTTTTTAGCAGCTGCGGCTAACTCCATAATCAACTGAGCTTCACGATAGGTGAGTCCGCCGCGAATCGGCGTGCATACGCCGGGAGCGATCGTCGGATCGCATACATCAAGATCGAATGAAGTTACAAAGCCGTCCGATTTTTTAGTGACATGTTCAATTGCGCGGCGAGATACCTCGCCGAATCCAAGCAAATCAATATCGTGCATCGTGAACGTTTTAATGCCGAGCTCTTTGAGTGCTACGCGTTCGGGCGGATCGACATCACGAAGCCCAACATAGACAATGCTTTCAGGCTGAATCTTCGGCGCGAAGCCCAACAACTCCGTCAGCGCCCGATCCCCTCGTCCCAGCGCAGCAGCCACGGACATCCCGTGAATGTTGCCGCTGGGAGTCGTATCAGGGGAATTCAAATCCGGATGAGTATCAACCCATAGCAATCCGAGCTTTGCTTTCTTGCCTTTTCGCTCTCGCAAGGCCTTTGCCGCAACCGCCAGGGTACAGATGGAGATGGAGTGATCCCCTCCCACAACGATGGGCGTGTGATTGTTGGAATAAGCCCGTTCGAGTCGCGGGATAAAGGAGCGACTGAACTCAAGATACTCCGGAAGATAGCGAAGCTTTGGATTCGTAGGCGGAGCGGAAGCGGTTGGCCCAACGGCATCCCCGCAGTCGACGATATCTTTGGTGACCAGCTGGAGACGTTCGAAAAGCCCAGCCTGCCGCAGTACTGAAGGAGCCATTGCGGTCTCTGCGCGAGTCGCGCCAAGTCCAAAAGCAGCGCCGATAAGTTCGTAAACACGTGACATGGTGGAGGAGTTTATCATGGTCGGCTGCGCACCTGGCAATATGGCGTAATCGGCGCTGCACGGCTCCAAAGCGTGCGATGCAACCACCCGCAAAGAAGTTTTTGGTTCAGACAGCAATAACTTCTTGTTAGCTCTGTGTGGATACCAGCATCAGTGTTAGCGAACCGCTAATTATTCATTAATATCAATAGGTTAGCATGACTAGCCGCCCCGTCTTTGCTACGGTTCGAGCGAACAAAGCATCACGGAGCAGTGCATGTTGGAACAAGTCCTTAGCGGCCCAGTCCTTAGTACAGATATCAGAGAAATTTCACTTGGCGCCCCTCGCGAACGCTGCGCAGCAGAGTACGTAGAAAGCTTCGCGGATTCTTACGCCCACTTTAACGATCCCGTTCTAAAGCATCATGTTGACGCAATGATCGAAGCGCATGGAATCAGAGTGTCAGACGGTTGTAATCTTTTGTTACTGGCAGCGCGGGTCAAACCAACCTGCTTGATTGTATGTGATAGCGGAGAACAGTGTGCCAGCCTGGCCAAAGCAATTGGACAACTGGACGGCAACGAAATACATGTCGTATTACACCATGATCCCGCTGTCGATAAATTTTACGTAATCTGCTGCACGTCCGAAGACAAAGCGAGTTTTATCAATTCCATCACCCGTCAAGCAGGTCGTGTCGAATTCGAGGTACTAGGACGGTCGATCGTCAGGGTATCGTCAGACCAGCTGTACCATGTGCAGCTAGGAAAGTTTCTCGATGTTCCTAATTGCTGCCTCGTGAGCGATCCCGTCATGCCGGAAGAGGCTGACCGACGCTTCGCAGGATTAAAGAGCGCGCAACCGGATCCGCGTATCAATTCGGCAGTACACTACAGCCCACATCTCCCCTGCTGCCCAGATTGCGCGCCCACGGCACGAATCGGGAGCGTGTACGAACGCTGGGTACGCCAGGAAGTTCCGGACTTTGCGCAGCAGTTAGAGGCCCGCCGCACCGAGAAGCCCCTGTATCTGTACTAGGAGCCGTGCCGGGCAAGTTCAGCGACAGAAACATTGCTTAATAAGCGTGGACTGCGCGCCAATAGAAATCAGATTAAACATCGGCAATGGCACCGGATCGAGCGCGAATTCCTTATCCTGCGGAAGGCCCTTAAAGGACTGAGAGATACTTCCCACCCCGGCGTACAGAATACCGTCGCGTACGATTTGAGTACTCAGATGAGTATGCCCATGTAAAACGGCACGAATTTTCTGTCGCGCTTCGACCAACACGGCGTGTAAAGCGTCTGCGTCTTCAACCTCTATTGTTCCGTCTGTTCCGACGCAATCTGTTGAAAACGGTGGGTAGTGCATGAGAACTATAACGGGAGTTTCGCGCTCGCTGAGAACTTTCCGTAAGCGCGCCAACTGTCCAGCCGAAACCCGCGCCCCGTATGGAATGAGACTTGAAGAAAAGGCGTCAAGCGCTACGACGGTCAGTTCCGGCAAGTCGGCGTGATACGAAATCAGTCCTGAAATGCCCCAATCAGTAACGCTAAGAGTTGGCCCCACGCACAGCGGGAATATCGATCGATCGTCATGATTTCCCGGCACAAGTAGGGTCGGTACCGAGAGACGACTCAATCTATCGACTACAATTTTATAATTCTCCGGGGTCGTGGCGTGGGTAACATCACCGGTGTGAACAATCAGATCTAGCTCAGCGCCCAAGCTCTCAAGAACAGCAACGACACTTTCTAGTCGGCTTACCGTTCCTGGATGAAGAATCTCAGGATCTCCCTCTTGGCCAAGGTGGGAATCACTTAGGTGCGCGATACGGAGAGGCCGAATGGAAGCAGGCATTAGGCGCTCATTCCAGGAGTTCTCGGAACTTCGAAGGATCTGGACAGCTCTCTCGGATCCGGAGATAGCAGAAGTCCTGATAAAGCGTGGCCCCAGATCTCGCGACCGTCGACATCGACTAGCAACTCCTCAGCGCGCGCCTCAATGGGAAGGCTCATTGCTCCGCTCGCCTGCAACAGCGCCAAAACCCGCGACATATCCTCTATCGGAATGTTTTCCGCAAGCGAGCAGTGCGGCACTAAACGTCCAGGCGTCGAGTACGGTCCGTCCGGTGTCGTGACGTGCAGGCAGCGCTCATGCACAATTCGATTAGCATGAAGTAATTGCTCGCTGGGAGTAACACCAAAGAATAACACCGCGCACTCGCCTTTCACGAACATCCCAACATGGCTGAGTGTCACCGGCAGCGGCCCCAACTCTCCGGCCAAGCCTCGTGCGACTGCATCGATTTCGCTGCGTCCAATATTGTGGAAATAGCCAATGGTAATGTGCGGCTGAAATGGATACTCGAGCTCCATCCCACGAACGCCGCAAGAAATGAGATGATCTCGCAGCCCCTGCACCATTCGAGAGCTTTCCTGGTCTAATTTTAGTTCTATCGCTGTGGACATTATAGCCCTCGCTCGAAGATATAGGTTGCGTTCGCGGTGATTCTCACGAACCGCTCGAGCCCTAAAAATTCGATTACTTTTGCGGGATCATTTACATGCTGATCATGTACGAGGTCGTTCACATGAATATGCAAATGTCGAACTTGTGCGCCATGGTGATCCCAAAAGGTATCGATACGCGCTAGCGCTTCGGTTTGATCACGAGAACCTAGTATGAGGTGCCCGGTATCGAGACAGAGCAAGCGATCGTGCGGAATGTGTTCGGTATTGCGAATAAGCCTCCAGGTTCCATCTTCTAAAAGAGGGGCATTCTCCCAAACCGGAGTAACTCCGGCGGCCTTGCCCACTGCATCAACGAAGTCCATAAAGCATCGCGCTGACGCCTCGTCCTGATGCTCAATAAACTGCGTCTCAAGCGGCAAGTGGAAGTTCAGTTCCGCTGCGCGCAACGCGCGCGCTCGAACAAGATCCGTGACCGCATTGAAATAATCCGTTGGGCTCAATCGCGCATATCCAGTGGTGGCATGTGGATGCGGGCGCACGCGATGGTCATACTCAACTCGCAATGGCGCTGGTGTTTCTCGCCCTACATTCAACTCTTCGCTTACACGCACCAAAGCGTCAGCCGAAAGGGGCACCGTATAGCGCTCTCCGACAGCAAATTGCCGTGCGATTCCCAGTGCATCGCTCAGTAACTGCAACTGCGGATCTTGAGTAATCGCGACATGAGACATTTCGGCCATAGACACTTCCTTGCTGTGTAATCCCTGACCTCATAAGCGTAAAAGCCCCGTGTTTCTTAAGCAATGGCGAGGAGGCTCTCTAGCAGAAAACTAACGTACAACTAACGGCCATTAGCTCGCTTCACTTGCTAACTATCAGTAAGTTGGAAACGAATTGATGAGGCAGCACGCAGTATGAATCACGCACTTCCAAGCTCTGAACCACCGGTAGTCCCTCCTCCGCACCTGCGACTGGTTTCGGGGGCAGCGCTGGCTGAAGAACTCGACACGGCGCGGGGCGCCGACATTCTGACACCAACTCGCTTGGATCCCGAGCTATGCAATGCGAGCGTGCCTGGGCGTACCGTCGAATCAGGCAATGCAAGGCCCGTGTCATCATACGAGGGCCGCAGAGAGCTGCCACGTGTTGAGGCAAGAAACTTCTTGCTTGCAGCGCTGGAGCCGGAGATGCGGCGTTGGGAGCAATCTTTTCGCGCCGAGCATGGCTGGGACGCCGAGATCGCTTTGGAAGGTTCTCTTCGTGTCGGAAATTTTCGCGGGGCCAAGCCTTCACTCAATCCCGATTTGAACGGCAGGCTCGTTATCGACGTTGATCTTGGCCTTAGGCTCCCTGACGAGATCGATCTGACAGACTTCACGGTGATCTCCGCCGTAGAACAGGTAACGGGATCGAAACACTGGGACAATTTCTTGTGGGATTACTGGGGTGTCGACTTCCCCGCTGGTGTTTACTTCGCGTACACGCGCATCCCTGAAATGATGCCCTTGGTCGGAACCGACCTAGTCGAGTTGGAGTTTGTGATTCGTCAGAAAGGCGGGACCGTCGCTTTCTCAGACTATTGGGAGCGTATTTTCACGAGAGAGGAAATCTTAGCCCAAATCGAAGAGAAGTCGGTCGCCGCAAAAAGTGAGGACAAAAGTGATTATCTGACCGTGAAGGCGCAGCACAATGCCGACGCCCGTTACCGAATCATGTTTGGCTGGCATATGGGAACACTAGATGGCATGCCCGCAGGCCTGCGAAGTTTACTGCCTTCCTGGTTCACCTGGTCACACCGCGAACTTGATGGAGTGATGCCAAGGCCTCCGAGTGAAAAATCATACCCGTGGCTGCGCGAGTGCTGGGATAAAGCGGAGAGGCTCAATCATCTGTATAAGCGTACCGGTGAATCCGGTGAGCCGCAGCGAGTAAAAGAATAGTCGCGCAAAAGATAAGTCACATACCATTACATAACTTATAAAATCCTCTACCCACAAATCGGGCGGGAGGTTCGGGAGGCTCAGCAGCAGTGTCGCATCGCGTCGTCACTGTCTGCCGCCGATGTCATCCCCCGAATCCTCCCGCCCAGTTCCATGGAAATCACCGCAGGTTTGAATCACGCTGTCACTGCCGCCGCGCTTGCGGAGTTAGTACCAGCGAGGCTGCCAAGTCCGACGCTTGCTGGGGGATCCACCGGAGCGGAACCCTTGGAAGCGGCGGCTTGCAGCTTTGCGACTCGAGCGAGGCAGGCCAGCGGAGTGTTCCCACTGCCTTCCTTCTGCGCGCGAATCGCCCCGAACAGACCGTCGTCGCCGAGCTCCAGCATTCGCTTGACGAACGCTGCAGCGCTGGCGTCGGCTGAATTGCGCGGGACGTACTCAACGACGGCCTTCGAGATCTGCACGAGCAGCCCCTCGACCTCGTTGGCGGTGAGACGGCCGGCCTCGTCGCGGATCCGAGCGAGCCGGCCGAGAACCATCTCGGTGCGACCCTGTCGACGCCAGCGATCGCGGTTCTCGGCGGGGTTGTAGACGTAGTTCAACGTCACCCGCGAGGCGCCATCGGTCGGAGTCAAAAGACCCATCACGAGAACGAAGGTCTTGGGGATGTTGAGCTTGTCGGGCTCAACAACAGCCTCGAAGCTGCGGGCCTCAAGGTCTTCGGGGCTCGGTGGAACTTTGGCAGTACGGGAGGGCGGTTTGGAACTTGGCATGGCGAGTCTCCACTGAAAGGGTTGGCACGATCCGAATTCACGAGAATCCTTCTCCTGCTAACGGTGCTTTGAAGAAAATCACATTTCCCTCAAAGCACCGCCTTTCCTAAGTGAAGAAAAAACCGAAGAGAACCTTAGTAATGGTATGTGCCTCGCGTCTTTTGCGCGCGATGGCGCAAATTAAGCCGGACACATACGGGATGAAAATACCCAACTGAATCAAAAAAAGAGCGGCCGAAACGGTTCGGCAATCCTAATGACTTCCTTACAATGAATCAACGCAGAAGTTGGCGCAGAATGCTGCAGTCGAAAAAACCGGAAACAAAGATGAAAGGAAAAATGTGGAGCAGAGGGGGATCGAACCCCTGACCCCCGGCTTGCAAAGCCGGTGCTCTCCCAGCTGAGCTACTGCCCCAAAAAATGGGTGAAGGGAAATTTTGCGTCGAACACGAAGACGGAAATCTTGGCAAAGCCAGAATTCGATCTGAACAAACTCTCTCCGAATAGTGGAAACTTGGCGTTGCCAAGAATTCCACTCGAACAAAATGGTGGGCCAGGGAGGACTCGAACCTCCGACCTCACGCTTATCAGGCGTGTACTCTAACCAGCTGAGCTACTGGCCCCCAAAGTTCCTAGGCGAACGACAGCGCATGAAAATAATCATAAGTACTTGATGTGTCAAGTCGATCTGCCCGAAAGAAGCAGCAATTCCGCACTGCGCAGAGCTTATTTCCGATCTTTTCCAAGACGACCTCCTCAGGCCGATCGCCCCTCAAACACCTAGGTATTGCCGTTGTCTCCAGTCTCAAAGCTGCTAATTCGGGACACCCAAATATCGCAAAAGGGGGCCGAGACGCACCATCTGCATGCCTGTGGAAAAATAGCGCAACAACCTAATATTGCTCATTATATTCGACTGCGTTTATATAATCCTTCTTGCGTAACCTGCCGATAATACAGATAATGAATTTAATGGAGGTGCAGTCTTCGAGAGACAAATGCAGTCCGTCCTCTTATTGAACGCTAGTTACGAGCCCTTGCGGGTCATATCTTGGCAGCGGGCAGTAACCATGGTTTTCATGGGAAAAGTTGAGATCGTCGAAGAGTACGATCATCAGATTCGTTCGGTCTCCATCGTCATTAAAGCCCCCGCCGTTATCCGCCTGCTTCAATTTGTAAAAATCGGCAGAAAATCTCCGCCTCTGTGCAGGACAAATGTGCTCGCACGCGATAACTTTGAGTGCCAGTACTGCGGGAAAGAACTTTCAACGAAAGAAGCTACTCTCGATCACGTTGTTCCGCGCAGTCAGAAGGGCAAGACATCGTGGGACAATATTGTTTGCTGTTGCCCGCAGTGTAACAGAAAGAAAGGCGGACGTACGCCCGCCGAGGCAAAGATGCCGCTTCGCAAGAAGCCCGTGAAGCCGGACTGGTTGCCCGTTTTGAATATGAGATTGAATGGACGAGTCCCGTTCTCTTGGCAATTGTTCCTCCGCAGCACGTCGTGATCACGACGCAGGTGTCGCTCGTCTAAAAAAGGTCACCGCTTCTCCCCTTGTGTCTGAGCTCGCTCGCGCGCTTGGCGACGATGCCAACCTCCACCTAGTCGGCGGCACAGTTCGAGAAGCACTCATCGATGCTCCTCTTAGTGATCTGGATTTTGCCTGCGCCTTTACGCCGGAGAAAACCTCCTCAATGTTAACCGCCAAGGGCATTCGCGTAGTGGAAACCGGCTTGAAGCATGGCACGGTCACCGCGGTGATGGAGCAACAGCATCTTGAGATTACCACCTTTCGAAAGCCTGGTGCTTCACGACCTGATGACTACTCACAGAGTATCGAGGAAGATTTGGCGGGGCGGGATTTCACAATTAACGCCATCGCATTCTCCCTAAGTACCCTGCAAATTATTGATCCATTCTGTGGGGGTCGCGATCTAGATGCGGGCCTTGTGCGCGCGGTCGGCTCCCCTTCCGATCGTTTCCAAGAAGATCCCCTTCGTGTCCTGCGCATGTTTCGCTTTGGTCCCGCCGCCGGGCGAACTGTTGACACTGCAACTCAAGAGGCGGCGCGAGCTGCTGCCGCAACGCTCAGTCGCGTAAGCGCGGAGCGAATCCACGAAGAACTCACACGCATTCTCATTTCCGCACATGCTTCCGATGCGTTACGCATGATGTTGAAACTCGAGGTAATGGCGGTTCTTCTGCCAGAAGTGCTGCCGTCCGTCGGATTCGAGCAGAATGATTTTCATATTCATGATGTGTTTGAGCACACCCTGTGGGTTCTCGACCGCTGCCCGCCTACAACCCTGCTACGCTGGTCTGCTCTTTTTCACGATCTCGGGAAACCAGTGTCTCTAAGTGTAGACGAAAATGGCCGGCGACATTTCTATCGTCACGAAGAATACAGCACCGACATCGCGGAACAGGTTATGCGTCGCCTGCGCTTTTCCAATCACGATATCGACGCGATCAAAGCGATCGTCCGCCACCACATGCGTCCCCTAGAATGCGGACCGTCAGGGGTACGCAGGTTGATTCGGGACTTAGGGGAACAGTTTGATGACTGGCGCATTTTTAAGGGGGCTGATGCCCCACCCAAGATCACACAGGAGGATTTCGATTCTCGATTAAATCAATTTAATACGCTCTACGAAGCTGAGTTAAAGCGCCGCCAGGGCTCAGGGCTTCCGAAACTCGCAATATCGGGTAATGATCTAATCGACTTGGGGTTAGCCCCGGGCCGACCCATGGGGATGGTCTTGAAACAACTCGAAGAGATGATTATCGAGAACCCTGAATTGAATGAACGGCCGACGCTCCTTGATGAGGCTCAGAAGCTCATCGCGAAGCTTTCTTCCTCGAAGTCCTAAAATTGTATGGCATCTATGTCAGCGATCGGAAAAGCAAAGGCAGTTGTGCTCATTGCCGCAGCGTTTCTTTTCTTGGCAATCAATAGGAACCAGAGTGTTCCGAAAGATCCCCGCCAAGTTGAATTTGAAACCTGGCTCACCACCGTGGAATCAGCGGGGCCATCCGCACAAGAAAAGCTACAGCAACAACCGATTAGTATCGCGCTTACCTCAGAGTATCCAGAGTTCTTGGCTGACTGGAAACTTACCAGTAACGGTAGCGCAGCGGACGCACGCGTGATGCGCATGTTGCAATTGGCGCGAGAGGGAAATCTGTTCTCGCTGGGCGCGGCTACTCCGCCGAACGCATCACCTCTTCTTCGATTGAAAATTGAGCGTGAGAACCGAATTTTCACCGTCGCATTTACTCGCGAAGAGATCGCACAGAACCTTCAAGCTCAATCTCTTCTAAAACTATTTGAAGTTTACGCCGGAGAGCAAGAGGCCCCCGCCTCTCTCAGTCAACCTTAACTTGCATGTGGATGAACATATGAAAACTCGCGACGAAGCCATGGCCCTCCTTGCCGAATACACTCAATCGGCCAGCCTGCTGAAGCACGCGCTCGCCGTTGAGTGCGCTATGCGCTGGTACGCCCAGCACTTCCAGCTTCCCGCAGAAGAGGTAGAGAAATGGGGCATTACCGGTTTATTGCATGACTTCGATTACGAGAAGTACCCTGAGCCGGTCTCCCCAAACGGGCACCCCTATAAGGGGAACGAAATACTTGCGGAGCTTGGATACCCGGAGGATGTGCGCCGCGCCATCATGGGCCATGCGCTCTACACAAACACACCGCGGGACACCCAAATGGCAAAGACACTATTCGCCGTAGATGAACTCAGCGGATTAGTAACTGCGAGCGTCTTGGTGCGCCCAGATAAGAATATTCATAATCTGGAAGCGAAGTCGGTTTTGAAAAAGATGAAGGATAAGGCTTTTGCGCGCGGCTGTAGCAGAGAAGACATTCGGCTTGGCGCTGAAGAAATGGGCATTGAGCTTGAAACTCAAGTCGCCAATGTCATCAAAGCCATGCAAGGACAGGCTGCTGAACTTGGCCTCGCCGGTGTCTAAGCCACAAGCCCAGTGAAGAGGTTATAATTTTCTATCGTAAATTCATCGGCGATGGGGCCGGGGAATGCCAGGGTGTGATCGATCCCCATAAAGTCATTTAGAATGCTCGATATTATTCCCCGATTATCGATACGCGAAGGAGCGTTCATCAAGGATCCGAACTCAGACGCGGTTAGAATATCTCCGTAAACTGCGTTGCTACCCCCCTTCACGCGGCCGCCCATCACGATAGTAGTCGATCCTTCACCGTGGTCGGTACCGACTTGGTTCGAATAAAGCGTGCGACCGAATTCAGTGCTCGTCATTACCACGACATCATCCATTACGCCCATTGCCTGGATATCGTTCATGAAAATGCCGAGTGCCGATCCTATGGTAGTCATCAGCTCGGGCGTCCCATACGGTGCATTCCAGTTTTCGTGTAAGTCGAATCCGCCGTAGCCAAGAGAGAATATGAAACGTTCACTTGTCGGCTCCATAGTGAGCTGCTTGATCTTCATTGCGATATTGCGCAGCTGCCGCGCGAAGTAGTTGCCGCTGTTGTACGCCGAATAGAGCGGCGACTGAAAAGTTACCGTGCGCGCAAATTCGTCAATGGCCGGGAAGAGTCCGCGTAGGGCGCCATCAAACTCCTTCTCTACATTCGACGGTTGCTGCGCCGCAGGGCGGGCCTCGGCAAGACGCTTTATGACATCCCCCACATACTTCGAATTATTAGAGCCGCCCATGCTGGCCGGGAAGTTTACCCCATCCAACTTAAACGTTTCGAAAGTATCTACGGTTGGGGGCGGAGACTCTGCGCAACGTTGCACATTGTGATCACAATTCACATTGGCACCGCGAGAGCCGAGAAATCCGATAAGTTGGCAAGTTGGATCACTATCGTAAATTCGAGCCGTCCAGCCTTGAAACTTGCCGTTAAAATCCTTGGTGCCCATGGTCATAATGTTCTGGGCATCTTCATGCGAGCCAGATTGACCATATGATTTGGCGTTCGAGGTGTTTAAGAAGAAGCGCGTATGAGGGATGTGCGGAATAAGCTGCGAGAGGTTCGGATGCAATCCAATGCCCTGGCTATATCCGATATCAAGAGTCTGCGAAGGGTTTGCAGCGAACATTGCGCCGGGGCGACGAGCATTAAGCGCAGCAAATTTCGCACTATTTGTCGGAAGCCAGATACAATGCGAATCACAGCCTCCCAACAGTTCTATTTTGACAAGAACTTTAAAGGGCTGCCCTGCGGCTAGAGCTGTCGAGGGCTTGATCGCAAGGCCAAACATGCCCGAAGCGCTCGTCGCGAGAGCGGCTTTCAAGAAATCTCTACGAGTAAATTGCTTCTTCATAGTTTCTAATGCGTTGCAGACTGTTGAAACACTGAGAGGATTGCCAGCATTCCAGCAATCTTTTCGCGCATCAGCGCAGCATCGTTGGGATTCCAGGTTACACTTACAAGTCCTCCACTGCCGGTTCTGCGATGCGTCAGATACTCCATAAAGATGGCACGTTCTGCGGAGTTTAGGTGCAGATCAAATGCCTGTTCGAAGAACCCAAGAAAACTTTGGGCGCTACCGTCCTGAAACGGCGGCTTCGCTTGAATCACGTCCATGGCGTCGGCCAAGTCGTACGGGAAGCGATATGCATGCTGGGAAAGTAAAGTGGTGAGTGAGGTGACACGGAATATCAACAAATACGACTTAAGCCATGCCGTCGATCCGTCTTTCCCGGGATCTCGACCACAGTAATCATAGGTAAACACACTCGGATATCCCAAGGGCACTTCTCCCGCATTCTGCAGCCCGCCCAGCCCGATATTGTGATAGTAGAACACCTGAGCTTGAGCCGCGTCTTCATGCGTCATCAATGGGAATTCGATCGTATTGAAGAGTTTGCTGTACACCTCCAGCGGGCTTGAAATGCAGTTCCTGCCCGCTGCGCGAGGGCTGAACATCGCTTCGGAACCAAGAATGAGCTTTAGGAATTCTTTCAGATTGTAATCAAGAGCCTTGAGCCTTGTTCCAAGTTCTTCGACTAAATCATCAGAAGGATCAGGATACACCAACGAAGAGAACAGCTTGCCCGCTATGAAGCGTGGCACCCCGGGATGCTTATCTAACAGGTGACGAACAAACTCGCCTGGTCTCATGGTGCGATTGACTATCGGCAACCCCGGATCGGCTGCGCCGAGTGAGCCAAACATCGAAGCAGGGCGTATGTCATGGTAGCGCGGCCCCGGCACGGGGGTCGGCATCCAGCTAGGAACATCAGGATCGGATTTCGCCGCAAAAAGGTAATTTGTACCGATATTCTTGTACTGCTCGACTCGAATGCCGGACACAAAGCGGGTTGCAGCAATAATATCTTCCGGTTCTTCATAGTTCCTAGCGTTGGAAACTTCATCAGTTGGGCTCATCAAATAGAGCTCCATCAGCTCACGGGCAAAGTTCTGATTCTCGCCGGTGTTCTTAACGTTGGAGAGCCAGATATTCGAAACCGGGTCACATAGGATGCTGCCATGATTCGGCTGCCACGGCGCAATGGGTGCACAGCCATCTTCGTCTGCCACTCCCGGCGTACCAAGCATAAGCGATCGGAAATTCCCAAAGACTTCTCGCTCGATAGTCTTTACATAATAGCCGACTAAGTTCTCTTTGAATCCATCAACGACCTGGGTATTCGTTCCAAAGTGCCCCATCCAGAAATTGGTAAGTTTCGAATTAACGGGCGAAAGATAGCGAGCTTTGGTCAAATAGTGCGCGACTGAATAATCCCAGCCCCAGTGATAGCGATGATTCCCCGAGTGCCACGAACGATGCGTCGTCATCATCCAGCGCTCCATGCCGTAGTGCATTTCATCCGCAGTGTCGAAGTTCAAGGCGCTCGGCAAAATTGGACGGAATAGGCGGGGATCAGAAGCTCCATAAAACTCAGTGCTCGAGAAATCATTCTTCCAACCGGGAATGAATTCTTCGCTATCGATGGGCTGTCCGTATACCGCGCCATCGTCCCGAATGCCCTCAAGATTCGATCGTAAATCCGGCGCGAACACATCATTCGAGAGAAAGCGATTTTCAAGCAACGATGCCAGAGGCATAGTTTCCCCCTGCCCTGCGATCAGGTCGAATCGATTATTAGCGATCTTGCGCACGAGGTGCCTGCGTTCCTCAGGAGAAACGTGTGCGCGATACGGCTCAAGTGATTCTGGATTACCTTGAAAATTATCCCCGGCAAATACATTCAAGGGCACGTTCTGCTCGGCACTGCATCCTGCCCCATCAGCATCACAGATGCGATACGAAAAGGAATCGGAGCCGGCATAGAAGCCGACTCTGTAGGCAGCACCTCCAGAAGCCTGCACCGTAACAGTTCCCGGATTCGCGTTACGCACCAGTTCGTAACGTAACGCGCTTCCGCAATCAGAAGTTCCCTGAAGAGTGAAAGAGCTCGAGCGATGCTCAAAAACCGATTGGGCACCGCTGGTCGCTTGGATGCTGCAAACGCTAAGTTGCAACGGAAGATTTGTCGAGCAGCCCTTCACGACGCCTCCTTCCGCAGAATAACAAACTCGCACTGAGGCAGTATCCGGGCCGGAGCTTCCGAGGGCAGCCGTATATCGAACCACGCTGGATTCCGCCAACAGAGTTCCATGCGATGGGGCACTCGCCACCATGAGCGAAGGAGTTCCAGCACAGGAGGAGGTCGCTTGAATTGGTATGACGCGCCCGAATCCGGCGACAACTTTCATCGCGGGGAGTTGAGCCAAAGTAACTTTGCATCCAATAGGCTTATCGAGGGCCATTGCGCACTGGCTTAGCCGGTCGGCAGCGACGGAGAATTCCTTTTGTTGCTTCTTGAGAGTTTTCTTCAAGCTGGCTGAGCCGGCCTTGGCAATTTTTTTGCCGAGATCTTTCACCTTTCCATTGATCGATTTGAAATCTTTGAGTTTGTAGGTTTTGTAGGAATAGCGGCCTCCGCCAAGGCTTGTGCGAACCTTAAGTTCGCCCTGGCTACCGTTCCGATAACAGGCGGCACTGGAACCGAGCATCGTAGAGCCGTTTGGGCGCCAGCTCGACGCAGCTTGGGCCTGTGGCACTGCGACGACGACGCAGAGCAACAAAGCGATGATGCTTCTTAAAAAACTCGACACTGCACACTCCACTCAGCACCCCAAATCGGCATCGCCAGTTCTCGACAAACTGGGCCTCAACGTCCTTCGACCCCAACTGCCGCCGAACGAAGACACCGATTCTGTTATGTATTATGGCAAGTTGTGTGCCAGACGATATGTAGGCTGCAAATAGCTATGGTAGCGGTATTTCTTAGTTCCGATTGGTAACTTTAAGCAGGGAGTATGAATTCCCTGACTCACTACTAGCCCACCGTTTGCGCAGGAATCCCAAAGGAAGGTGTTCCTCAGCCAGCCCGGACGAGAAACACCTACACCATCACATTTACAAGCTTAGGAATGGCAGTTCCGGAACGGAATACAGTAATAAAGCGATTAGCGGAACTAACCTTATAGTCGGTTCCGGCCATCTTCTCGATAACAGCCTGATTTAAGGCCTCTTGACTGATATCGGCTGCCACTTCGACTAAGGCCCGCTTCTTTCCGTTTACTTGAATTACTACCACCACGGTTTCCTCTTCGAGGAGCTTCTCGTCGAACGTTGGCCATGGCTCATAGGCCAAGGTCTTCGAATGTCCGAGGCGCTGCCAGAGTTCTTCACCGATGTGCGGGGCAAACGGGGAAAGTATGAGCACGAACTTCTCCAAGGTCGACTTGGAAACTTGTTCTCCCCCTGCGGTGTTGAGAAACTCCATCATCGCAGAAATAGCCGTATTGAATTCCAAGCCCTCGATATCGTGAGTGACCTTCTTTACGACACGGTGAATCGCTTTTAAGGCAACCAGGCTGTCCTTGCCGTCCTCTACGACATCACGAATTCCGCTATCGCGATTATCAGTGACGAAAGCCCAGGCCTTCTTCAAGAAGCGATAATTGCCCGTGATAGCTTTCGGATCCCAGACGCGTCCGGTATCTAAAGGACCGGCGAACATCAAGTACATGCGCAGGGTATCAGCGCCGTATTGATGCACGATGTCGTCGAGGTTCACCACGTTGCGAAGAGACTTCGACATCTTTGCAACGATGCGCTCAAGCTTGTCGCCGGTCTTCGTGTGAACTGCGGAACCATCAGCCTGCTCCTCGACCTCATCGACCGGCACCAAGGCGCCACGACGGTTTTTGTACGCAAAAGCTTGAATCATGCCCTGATTGAAGAGCTTCTTGAACGGCTCGCGCGTCGAAACTAAATTCAGGTCATGCAGCACTTTGTGCCAGAAACGGGCGTAAAGCAGATGCAACACTGCATGCTCAGCGCCGCCGATATAAAGATCGACTGACATCCAAGCTTTTTCTAGCTCCGGACTCCAGCCCTGCTTGTCATTCTTAGGATCGATGAAGCGTAAATAGTACCAGCAAGATCCAGCCCAATTCGGCATGGTGTTAGTTTCACGGCGGCCCTTGCGTCCCGTGCCCGGCTCTACAACCGTTAGCCAATCCCCGGACTTCGCGAGCGGAGACTCTCCACCTTCGGAAGGCTTATAGTCCTCCACTTGCGGCAAGATAAGCGGCAGCTGACTTTCATCGAGCGCCGTCACACGTCCGTCATCCCAGTGCACAATCGGAATCGGCTCGCCCCAGTAACGTTGGCGAGAGAACAACCAATCACGCAGTTTGTACGTGGTTACAGATTTGCCAAGCTCGCGATTTGCAAGCCAAGCCGTAATCAATTCAGCGGCTTCAGAATTCGGCTTGCCAGCAAGCCCGAGTTCTTTACTGACCGGCCAATCGTTAGGAAGCATAGTGCCAGCTTCCGTCCATGCCAGCTCTCCCTCAGCCACCGCAGTTTTGATCTCTTCAGTAGCTTCTTCAGGCATCAGTACAGGGCGAATATCGAGTTGGAAGGTGCGGGCAAATTCGAAGTCACGTTCGTCATGCGCGGGCACACCCATTACCGCACCTGTTCCGAAATTCATCAGCACGTAGTCGCCAATGAACACGGGAACCAACTCATCCGTGATCGGATTCACTACATAGCCACCGGTAGCGACACCGGTCTTCTTTCGATTCTCGATGGTACGCGTGAAATCGCTCATTTTTCGAGCTTCTTCGCGATATGCTTCGACCTTCTCGCGGGCCTCATCGGTTGTGATCTTATCTACAAGCGGATGTTCCGGAGAAAGAACGAAGAAGGTGACACCAAAAAGCGTATCGGGACGCGTGGTAAAGGCAGTGATCGACTCTTTGTGCTTATCGAGTGGGAACTTTATTTCAGCGCCGTTTTTCTTGCCGATCCAGTTACGTTGCTGTTCCTTGATGTTTTCGGGCCATTCGATTTCCGACAGCTCTGAGATCAAGCGCTCGGCATACTTCGTAATGCGAAGCATCCATTGCTTCATCGGTTTGCGAATCACTTCGTGTCCGCCACGCTCGGACTTGCCGTCGATCACTTCCTCGTTCGCAAGCACCGTCCCAAGCGCAGGACACCAGTTCACCATGGCACTTGCGTAATAGGCCAAGCGGTATTCGGCTTGATACTCCTCAATTGCCTTCTGGCCTTGCTTCTTCACAGCTTCGGGAATCGGCAATTCGGCAATCGGACGCGCCTTCTGCAATTTGTCGTCGAACCAGGAATTGTAAAGCTTTAAGAAGATCCACTGCGTCCACTTGTAATAGTCAGGAGTGCAGGTCGCTAAATTTCTGTCCCAGTCATACGAAAGGCCGACAATCTTGAGCTGCTTCGTAAAAATCGCACAGTTCTTTTCTGTGATTACCGCCGGATGTTCCCCGGTGTTGACCGCGTGTTGTTCCGCGGGAAGTCCGAAAGCATCGAATCCCATCGGGTGCAGAACTGAATAGCCCTGCATGCGCTTGTAACGAGAGTAAATGTCGCTGCCGGTGTAACCGAGAGGGTGCCCCACGTGCAGGCCGGAACCGGACGGATACGGGAACATGTCGAGACAGTAGAACTTTTTAGGGCCAGGCTTGCCCACTTTAAAGGTCTGATTCTTTTCCCAATAATCCTGCCACTTCTTTTCTATGGCTCCCGGCTCGTATTCAGTCACGCAAACCCCTCAAGAGGAATAATCCTGTAGAATCAACAAGTCAGCGTGAAATATAGCTGAGAACTATGTGAAAGCCAATTCAGCAATCAGGGGAATCTGGAAAGCCTGCGCGATGTCCAAAACCGCCTAAAAACCCCTTTGGGATGGCTCATTTGAGTAGCGCCAGGATTCACGTAGAATCCTTTCTGCATGTTATCAGGCCAACAAGAACACCAGTCGGAAATAGTTGCCCTCAATGACCTCGAGGGACTCCTCATCGACACCGAATTTCCCAAGCGACTCGCCCTCATGGAAGTCGCACGAGAGTTTTTCGGTGTAGAACTGGCCATGTCCGATATTTCCTGGACATTAGGAATGCGTAGATCGGAGGTTGTCGAAGGCCTTAATGCACGATTCGCTGATACGCGTCTTGCTGCAGGAGTTTCCCTCGATCCGAACATTCCGATTGGGGAACACCTCTTGCGACGACGAGACGAGATTGTGAATCCGCAGTTCCGGAAGGGAATCGATCTTATGCCCGGAGGATCTGTTTTACTGCAAGCATATGCAGACCTAAATCTTGATTCTCTCATCGTAACTTCGACTGAAGAAGAAGTTGCACGCCAGATGCTTGATGCAGCGCGAATCCCCGATGAATTTGATGCCATGGTATTCGGAAATTCACCCGGTCTTACAAGAGGCAAACCTTTCCCTGATCCGTTCTTGAGGGGAGCCAAATTGGCACAGGTCGAACCGGAAAGATGTTGGGTACTGGGCGACAGCGACCTCGATATCCTGGCTGGGCACGCCGCTGGAATGAAAACGGTGTATGTCCCCGACCGACGAATACTTAGTCCAGTGCCGAGAGCGGTGGAACTCGCCACACATGTTGCGGGTGACTTATTTGAGGTCGCGGAAATTGTTCGGGCTGAGCTAGCCACTGCTAGATAAAAAGAGATCATGATACTGATAGCAATGGGGGTAAGCGGCTGCGGGAAATCTACTATCGGAACTGCTCTCGCTCGGCAGTTGGGCTGGAAGTTTTTAGAGGGAGATAGTTTTCATCCCGCAGCAAATATCGAGAAGATGTCGAATGGCCTCGCGCTAACCGATGAAGATCGCTTGCCATGGTTGCAGAAGATAGCTGCCGCTATGCACGAGCTGGATAGGGCACAGACAGATGCAGTAGTAGCCTGTTCAGCTCTTAAAGCTTCATACCGAAAGCTTCTAGCGGAACCACTGCGCGAGGTGAGATTTGCTTGGTTAAAGGCGACGTACGAATCAACGAAGGAACGTTTAGATAATCGCACGCATTTCTTTAACCCAACGTTGTTACAAAGTCAGTTTGAAACATTGGAAGTTCCGACCGAAGCACTCGAGATCGACGCGACGCTTAAGCCGGAACAAATTGTGAACGAGATCATACGAAAACTTGAGTTAGGTAAAGGGGATTAGCCATGCAGTATCAGAAATTCGGAAAACTCTTTTTGTGCGCTCTGCTCACTGGCATAGTCGGCGCTTGCACCAATAGCAGCGACAGCGGAGACTCCGATTCATCGGATTTACCTCCTCCCGTCCAACTTGAAGAACGCTCCCTAAGCACCACCACCGACGAAAACGGTGTGGCACGCTTCTCTTTCACTTTGGCTTCCGACGACGCGGCCTACCAACTTCTAGTTTTCCCCACTGACGGACAGTCCGTACGACTTACTGCACTGAATGACAACGCGGGACCAGTAAACTTAGATCCGCTCTATTTGCAGGTTGCCTTCAACGTAGCGACTGATCCTAGCGTATCGGTTAACTCGTTCAATTTCCCATTTGTTCCGTACAATGTGATGCGCACGAACTATACGGCTACCTACATCCTCACCAATCCATCCGATGGAACTCCCGCACCGTTCACTGAACTCAATGCTAAACTGTTAACAAAGAAAGATAGCGATTTATCGCGCGGTACGGTCGGAGTGAATGTCGTACTGGTCGGACCAGTTGCGGGGTCGCAAGAGTCACGCGACTCAATTCAATCGATTATGTCGATCGCGCAAGGGTATCTGTCCGGGGCTAACTTGACGCTCGATATTCAATACGCAGCGTTCCCGGGTTCGGATATCCTTCCAAACCCTGCGCTTGACGATCCCTACTATCTGGATCTCTCCAAACATATGCGCAAGAACTCAATCAATATCGTCTTCGCTACTGATGTGGACGGCCTCTATGCCCAAGATGCGATTTACTCGATTTCCACGGGCGATGCCGGCCCCGCGCTACCCTCAACGAAAAGCGTCGCTGTTCTCAGTATTCTGGACTTAACCGGCGGCGACGGACTCTTCGACTATAATGGCGACGGAGCAACCCAGGTCAACGGCGATGAAACCCGCCTTGCCGGCGAAGAGGTCGCTCAGCTTATTGGGCATTACCTTGGAGTCACTCACATCGTTGAGAACGATAGCTACCTCACTACCGGATCGGATGCCCTAACGGATACCCAATCCTGTGTGACCATTATCGACTGCCGAGACGAAAAGGACGTGCGTGGCAATATTATGTTCCCGTTCCCAATAGAGATTCTGGACGGGAATTTGGACACCTATAAGCGCGACCATATGACTCAACAGCAGACCCAGCTACTGCAACGTTCCGTCCTGGTGAATTAGATCCCCCGGTCGACTTGCCTTTGGGAGTGTTTTGAGATACTTAAACATCCTGTTTTGAGCACAGGCGTGGCCCTGCCGTACCGCGAACGCGTAATTAGTAAGCTCTTACATTCTAAGATCTTACTAATTGCGGAGTCGTAGTTCAGCTGGTTAGAACGCTCGCCTGTCACGTGAGAGGTCGCGGGTTCGAACCCCGTCGACTCCGCCATTCTCCCCTTTTTTGCAAAGCTGCTCTCTCGCCACGATAGCGTTCGGGGTGATGCGAGCGCTTTTTTGCCTAAACAATATCTATGCAAAAAAGCGGAAAATC
>JAFLCA010000219.1 GCA_017302875.1 Deltaproteobacteria bacterium | reverse complement strand
CCAGACGCGGCCACGAAATTCTAAGCGCGGGCTTTCCTAAGGATACTCGTCAGATTGAAGATCTGATGGCGACGTATTGACCTTCGCGGATTCAGCGCGCTTAGCTTTTAGCCGAGCGGCAATCTGAAGGCGCAAGGCATCAAATCCCTGGCGATTGATTGCACACACAGGCACCCCCGAGGTCTCTTGAATGAGCTCAGCCAGCACTTCCGGCTTAGCTCGGTCGACCTTATTGAGGACAACGAGCGTTGGCGCGTCTTCGATTTCCATTTCCTCGAGAATACCCTCGACGGCTGCTTTCTTGTTGAGCACATCAGGGTCTGAAGCGTCCAGCACATGAATGAGAAGCTGCGCGTCGTAGAGCTCCTCAAGCGTCGCTCGAAAGGCGCTCTTCAACTCCTCTGGCAACGCGCGTATAAACCCTACGGTGTCACTCAGAACCACCGGCAAAAGCTGTGTCGTCCCCTCCCCGCCGGGTATCTGTAAATGGATGCGTCGTTGCGCAGGTTCGAGGGTGGCAAATAGCTTGTTCTCAACAAGCACATCGCTCTGCGTCAGAGCGTTAAATAGAGTCGACTTTCCAACGTTGGTGTACCCAAGGATTGAAATAAGGGGAATCCCATTATCCTTTCGACGCTGTCGCCGCAAAGAACGCTGCTCGCTTAGCTTATCGATACGCTTTTCCAGCTCAGTAATCCTGTCGCGAATTCGGCGTCGACCGATCTCCAGCTTCGTCTCACCGGGGCCTCTTCCGCCGATCCCACCTGACAATCTTGAGAGTCCCGTATCTTTCTCAACTAGTCTCGGCAGATTGTATTTGAGTTGCGCGAGCTCGACTTGCAGTCGCCCCTCGCTGCTACGCGCGCGCTGCGCGAAGATATCCAAAATGAGCATGCTGCGATCGAGAACCTTCAGTTCAGTTTGATTCGTAATAATGCGCCACTGGCCCGGCTTTAGCTCCGTGTCGAACAGGATCATTTCCGCGCCGAGCGCCAGTGAGCGAAGAACAACTTGCTCAAGCTTTCCCTTTCCCAACAAAGTCTTCGGATCCACGGTGCGCTTCTGCACGATTTTATCGAGCACCTCAACGCCCGCGGTTCGCGCGAGCTCCTCGAGCTCCTCCATGGAAGCCTCCGACTCTGTTCCTCGTCGGTCATAGACTCCAAGTAGGATGGCCTGCGGTTTGCCCGTAGATGGAAGGGCCTCACGCGCCAGAGCCAACTCGTTCTCGAGTTCGGTCATAAACCCGTCATAGTCCAGAGCATGGCGCCCAAGATCATCAACCACTTCAGTATGCGTCATGGGTGCCGCTTCCAGCCCGGGGGGCACAATGTAGGCGTAGGCAATGCGAGTTTTATTGCCCGCCACCTTAACACTGACAACAGTATCCAAGCGTAGCTTCTGCAAGTCAGTGTAAATATCAGCCGGAATGGTAGGCTGATCCGTCGACGTTGAAAGATCGCTAAAAATAAGACGGAGGCGACGCAACCTGCCACGCCCAAATCGATAACGTCCGAGATCCGGCAAATACAGAATTTCGCGCTGTCCAACAAAAACCTCCTCGATGCGCCCCTCGCGTGAGACGAGCATACCGATGCGGCGATTGAGATCAGAGGCGACGCGATGTATTTCGCGAGCAATCTCGAGCGGAACAATCTCCTCTTTCTCGAAACGTCGCACGAAGAGACGCTCGATCTTGCGCAGCTCAGACGGCGCTAACCCGCGAATGTTTCCTTTAATATGTTGCGACATAGGTATAACTAAAATTACAAAGCGCGAAGAACGCTCATTCTAATTCGCACTAAAAAATACTGCTCCAAAAATCGTAGTGCATCTGGGGCATTGAGCACGTTTCGAGAGAGAGGAAGCTGATGAGCCCGCACTTGGCGGCAAATGGGGCCTTTACGTTGAGTAAGAACGCTACCTACTATATCATCGGGCATCGGCGCTAACGCGAAATCCCCACACATAGTAATACTTTTTCCTCACTAACGGATCATACTGTGGACGACATTAAAATAAAAGCATGCAGCCCTGACAACGGTGTGGCGCTTACTCAGCTCGTTTCAGTTTTCAGAGATTCGTACGGCGACCAGTTTCCCTTTCCCGCCGTCTATGATGTGGAGTATTGGTCCCGCAACATAGGTTCTCGCTTCATTAGTGTTGTCGCTGCCCGCAAGAATCACATTCAAGCGCACATCGCCGCTCGTCCAGAACCCGAGAACGAGAACGTAGTTCAGCTGTGCTTCCCCGCTTGCTCCGAGGCGCTGATGGGCCAAGCAATCGATATTACCTCACGTGCGTGGAGCCTCCTGGAGAGCATCGCCCAGCGGCAGAAGTGGAGCTCCGTGTATTACGCTTCCTTCTCCGATATCGAACTGATGCAGCGCATTGGAGTGGAGTCCTTTGGAACGTCGACAAGCATGCTGCTCCCCGAGTATATCCCGTTGCAGAATCCGCGCTGCGCAAAAGCTGGTCGCAAGAGCTCACGTGAGGGTGGACGTTCGCATATAGTTGTTGGTCAGCGCATTCTCGACCAAAGCAGCGCCAGCGATGCGCCTCTCTATATCCCAGAGCGGCATAAGGAAATTTCAAGCTTTCTTTTGAAGACGCTCGGCGTTAAGAATCTCTCAACTCGTATGCATGAGGCCGCCAAGAAAGAAGCGAGCCCTGTACCTGCTGACTCGGAAGCTCTGCAGTCGCGTATCTTCAATTGGGGCGCCGCAAATTACGTGGTGCGCCCGACGATGTTAAGCAGCTTCCAGCAGTCACTCTTCGAGATTCGGCGCGCTGCGAATTCTCGCTCAGTCATTTTTGTTGATGCGCGAGATTCACGTTGCCCTGAATATGCAGAATTCTTAGAGCAGAATGGATTCATGTACAGCGGCATTGCGCCCGCTTTGTTCAGCACCGAGAGCATTGTCTATTCGCAAACGAGCGACGTCGTTCTGGATAGCGATTCATTCGTATGCCCTGTCGCAAAGGAACTTGCTCGCTATATGAACGAACACGTAGCGCCAGGCCAAGTCTTGGCTCACCCAGCAAACCTGAAGCAAGGGTCGAAATATGCAACCGCGCGTAGTTAGAGACCTGGCTATTTTTGCCATTAGTTACGGTGTTTTGATCGCATGGGCCATTACCATGCTTACAGCGCTTGCCGTCGTCTTAGGGCTCTTCCTCTATACGATTTGAAGCGTCCCTTAAAGTCCCGTATCATCTAGAGGAAGGAGCCCGCTGCGGCTCCCGTCATCCCTTGAGGTTTTGGATACTCAGTCCGCAAACGCCGAGCTGCCATGTGGGTTCGAAAACTCCTCTTCGTAAGCCTTGGAGCCATAGCGCTCCTGCTTTTCGCGTACGGAAACCACTATCAGAACGGATTTCACCTCGATGATGAAAGCATCGTCGTCAATAACTCCGCTCTACGATCTTTGCCTGCTTCGCTGGCTGCCTTTGTAGATTCTTCCGCGTCTGGAAGTGACACAGCGACTCAGCTGTACCGTCCACTCGCAATTCTGTCTTTGGCCTGGGATTTTGCGCGCGCTGGGTTGTCTCCCTACCGCTACCACTTAAGCGCTATGGAGATTTTCCTCCTTCTCATTGTGGTTGGATATTTCCTGCTACGTGAACTGCTAAAGCGCTCCTTTGAGGAGCCCGAGGCTTCTGTAGTAGCGTTTGGCTGCATCTGTTTGTATGCCTTCCATGCCGTTCATGCTGAAACGCTCAACTACATCAGCGCGCGCGGATCGCTCCTGGCCTGCCTTTTCTCCACGCTAACACTTCTTCTGTATGTCCGCTCGAAGCAGGCTCGCGAACGCCGGCTATACCTGCTTAGCCTTACTGCTGCGCTGCTCTCCTCAAAGGACGCAGCGGCAGTGCCCTGCTTGCTTTTTTTCTATCACTTGCTCTTTTTAAGTGAACCGGGAGAGCCCGCCGACCGGCGACTCAAACGCGCCACGCTAGCTGCGATACCAAGCTTCATCGTGACGAGCCTTGCACTCGGGCTTATCGTAGCGCTTTCAAATTCGCAGACTCCCGAGTCGTCGTATTCCGAGTACCTAGCCACCCAACCTTACGCCATAGCGCACTATGCTGCTGCGTTCTTCTATCCAATCGGCATCTGCGCTGAGTATGGAATCTCGGCAGGAACCGCTAGTAGCTCTTTGGCTTCATGGGTGTCTCAGCTTTTGGTTCTTTGCTTACTCGCACTTGCCGCTATCAGTCCGTGCACGCCACGAGGAAAGGTGGTCAGCTTCGGAATAGCCTGGTTCATGTTCGCCCTGATCCCCAGTTCCCTCCTATTTCCTAGCGCGCAATTCTTAGACTACCGGCGCACTTTTTTCCCATTCTTGGGGCTAGCCCTCGGCGTGGGAAGCTCTCTAGCGATCTTCGTGGATTGGGCAAAAGCGCGTGGCGCATGGAAACGGCGCTATTCGACGTACGCCATTACGGCAGTACTGCTTCTGCTCTCCTTACACATCCTTGCAATCCGCCATCGCAATAGAATTTGGGCGAATGAAGAGACCTTATGGTTTGATGTGCTTTCGAAAAACCCCAGCTACGGCCGAGCGCTGATGAACTACGGTCTGAGCAAGATGGCCAAGAATGACTACGATATTGCACGCCTCTATCTCGAAGAAGCGCTGCGCTACCTGCCGGAGTCTCCACAGCTGTACGCCGACCTCGGGACGTTACATGGCAAGACCAGCAAAGATCCAAGGATCGCTGAAAGCTATTTTAAGAAAGCCATCGAGCTCGATGCGCTTTACGCTCCGACCTACGTAGACTATGGGCAGTGGCTCGAGAGCAGGAAAATGAACGCGCAAGCAATCCAGGCATTCGAGTATGCACTAAAAATTGATCCCACCTCTCTGCGCGCTCACTATGCCCTGATCGACCTCTACTTCGCACAGAGACGCTGGGCACGCACGCGCGAAGCCGCGCGGGCATTACTAAGCATTCATCCCGACGACGAACGAGCGCTGCGAGTTTTAAAAAGCGCCGAGGCTAAGGCTGCAGAGGGTCGTAGACGCTAAATTTTTTGCACCACTTGCGCAGCGTCCACCAAACTCTTGGCGAATTCTGGATTGGAGCCCATATGCAGCAACGAGAAGGTTCCTAAGATCTGCGCGCCTGGCGAATACCCCTCTGCCGATGAGGGGACGCCGATGGCGGACATGCGCATGGTTTTCACCATTGGCTCTTCTGAAGCCAAGCGCCATTCGCCCGTACTAACACCTTTCACAAT
>JAFLCA010000218.1 GCA_017302875.1 Deltaproteobacteria bacterium | reverse complement strand
TTGGACTGGCGATTGGAGGAGCGCGCACAAGGCTAGGCGCGCTTTTTCTGGGGCTCTTGCTTGGGTGCGCTGCCGCCCATCAGCATTTGTTGGCGCTTTTTCTGCCGCTTATTGTCGGGCTGTGGTGGAATCCGGAGCAGGGCAGGAGGGCCTCGTTCCACACTGTTTTGAGCACTGCATTTTTTGTGGCTGTGGCGCTGTACCTCTCGCTTTTCCTGCGTTACGCGCATGCACCCGAATTAGCCTTTGCGCCCCTCGTTTCGAGCGTCGATTTCCTGACCTACCTATTGCGTGGAGGCTACGGAACATTTTCGCTGGTTCTTGATGGGGCTCCCACGGAGGCTTCCTACGCCTCGGTTGTCTGGCACGGACTCTTCGTTGCTATGCCGGTAGCGGTCATTCTTGCCCTCCTTCTGCCCGTACTGACACTCTGGAGGCGCAGTGCCCTAGCTTGGGGAGCATTGCTCAGCTTGGCTCTAGCCGGAATTTTTTCCTTGGGCCTTTCCGTGCCGGCTCAGAACCATGAGTTAACGAGATGGGTGATGCGATTCTACCCAACGATTGCTCTCGTGGTCTTGTGTGGGGCCTGTGTTGCCTATAGTGCGCTTAGAGTTCGGCAGACAGCGGTGGCAACGGTCGTCTTCATTGTGAGCTTTGTGGCAAGCCTGTGGAGTTTGCCGACGACCATGCAGGCCTCAGATTTTTCGGGTAACGATGCAGTGGAAAGGGAAGTGCAGGCCATCCTGTCCGACGCTCCCAACTCAGCGGTGGTCATCGTGGGCTCCGATCGTCTTGTCTTCGGGCTGGCCTACTTTCAGCACGTTTTTGAAAAGCGCGCCGATCTGCAAGTGGTAACTCTTGGGAAATTGGAAAGTCAGTTCTACCGAAAGCGACTGATCGCGACACTAGATTTGCCGCCTGGGACGAGCGAGGAGAGTTTGCAAGACGTTGGAACGCTGGCTCGGCTCCTACTGTCCACTCATCGACAGGTCTTCGCCGAGCCCGCTATTCCAGTTCCACAAGGCCTGCATGCCGAGCGCCTAGGAGCGCTCAGCCGCTGGAGCCAACCTTAGAACCAATCGCGAATTCCGCCGCTGATCCGATAGTGTGCCACTGCATTTCATTCGCCGATCGATAGTTGTCATCACCTTCTGTTTGAATCGTGCCCTCGGTGTTTGCCTCGGCAAAAAATCTGCCTTGTCGAGCGAGGGCTGTCGCCCCAAATGGGGCGTCAAACGATCCGAATCCGAGAGCGAGGTCGTGTAGCCGATGCCTGCTTCAGCTCCACACTTTAGGTCATGCCCCTCTGGGGTGGTGTAGCGGCGGTATCTGTATCAGAGAGAAGTCTCTAACGAGAGCCGCGGCTTGGTCACGCCCGGCTGGCTTGTGCGTTGCGGGGACAGAACTTTGGCCTCTTGCCGGATAGCAACGTGGCCCCGATCGCAGTTCCCTCGATCTTACGGTGAGCGGTGCGCGGCTATAGCTAACTGAAATTATTGTATTTTTCTTTTGTCTGCAGCGACCGTTGGGGCTCTTCGAGCGCCCCGGAAGGCGGTGCTTCTGGCGAGGGTCGCTCCGAAAATTGCAAATCAATCTTTCTTGGGAAGTCGATCCGATGTGATCGTCGCGAATGTTTCTCTCGCTGAGGAGATGTTCGTTAGAGCGAAACCGAGAGGGGAGTTTGAAGCTGAGCGGGAAATTTTTGGCTAGCGGCGGAGAGATCCTGGTTGATCGTGTCGCGCGGGCTGGACGTCCGCGCAAACCGCAGACGATTGAACTCAGCGAAGAGCAAAAAAGTGGCATTTTTATTGGTGTATTTCGACATTTTTAATTCTCAGAGATCTCTGCTGCGGGGGCTGAACGCTGAAAAAAATTCGCGCGCAGATGTGATTGTGGTCATGAGGATCGAGAGCGTGACGAAAAAATTTCGCAAGATTTTTGAAAATTTCTATGCTAGCGATTGCAAAAGTGCTAAGAAGGGTTTAATGAAAACGCAAGATAGAAATTTTTCTTGATCTGCTTTTTCTTGAGGAGTCTGTTGAAGTGATTGAACCCGAACCTGACGGTTCACTAAGTTCCCCCTTGGTGGCACTAGCTTCCGAGCAAAGTCGAAGCCTCACTTCCTCTCCATTTTTCTGTTCCTTCAGTTTTGAACCCGTATTCGGAAATCGTCGGCTTGCCGCCTGGACGGCTGAAAAGTCATTACGTGGGTGTGTTTTTAAGAAATGAATAGTTTGCATCGAATTTCTACCATTGGCGTTGCGCGAGAGAACAGCGCGCCCGAGAACCCAGGCGCGCGCGATCCTCGCGTTGCCATATTCCCGGGTGACGTGGCTCGGCTTGTGGCAGAAGGGGCCAGCGTTTCCGTTGAAGACGGAGCGGGTGCGGGCTTGAATTTAAGCAATGAATCCTTCGCAGCGGCTGGCGCCACCATTGAATCGCCTGGATCTATTTACCGTGGCAAGGATCTTGTCATCAAGATTAAGGGCCCTGGTCTGGCTGCCATCGATCAGATGGAGCCCGAATCGACGCTCATGTGTATGGCGCATGTGGAGACTTTTCCGGAGCGTCGTGAGCGTGCAAATGAACGCGGAGTTTCAATCCTCGCCCTCGAAGAAATCAGACAGTTCCCCTGTCGCTTTTCGGATGAGGTGGTGGTTAGCGGAGCGGCTGTTCGTGATGCCCTGAAGAATTTGCCCTTTGTAGCGTCGGATGCCGAAGTAGTTGTGGTTGGTTTCTCTTCCCGAATGGAGGGAGCAATCCGGACTGCGGCGCGCAGTAATGTCGCCAGCGTCAGAGTTGTTTCCGATCCTCCCGATGCCCGGACGATAATGGAAGCAACTCCAAATACGGTCTTCTTCTATGATTCTCAATCCGGGCATAGCGACGATTTGCTGCGCGGCATTCGTGAAACGGGGGGACTTGTCTATGACATCGCGGATTTTGAGCGTGACCACGCGGCGCAAGCGATAGAGGAATACCTTGCGGCGAGAAATACAGCCGAGTTTGGAAAGCGACGTGTGGAATTTCTGCACGGAACCGGGCAGGACGGAGCTTGGTACGGCATTAAGCTCTTGCAGGAGCAGCGCGGTGCAAGCATGCGGCTTTCGGATCAAAAGATTGTCATCCTCGGATACGGCAATATTGCAATTGGTGCGATTGATGAGTGTATCAAACAGGGTGCGCGCGAACTGCATATCCTGGGGCGTACCCGCACGGCTTCGCATGCCATTGAAAAGGAGTTGCGCGGAGCTGATCTGATTATAAATGGCGCTGATTTGGAATGGCATGAGCGTGGGCAAGTGTTCCTCATTACCCGTGAGCATACGCGCAATGTGATTAAAGATGGCGCGGTTGTGATTGATTTAGTGGGCGGCAGCGAAAAGGAACGCAGCGCGATTGAGAATATTGTGCGATGTACCTTTCTCAATGACCCCGTGTTTGTCGAGGACGGCGTGACGTTCTCGGCCATTTGGGGCTGGCCGATGGTTCGCCAATTTCGGGAATCTGCCGCAACATATAGTCGTCAGATCACGGATTTGCTCGTCTCTGCACCGAGACTGTTGAACGGCATGCAGGTCGCGGATCGCGGTGTTCGGCGGGCCTTTGTCGCTGGCCCGGCCGCTGAGGTGGATCCCTCCTCTAGTGACTTCATTGGCCCTCAGCCAGTTTTAGGTGAACCGCTCGGCGGGCTTCAGAGTTCCGTTGATGAGACGCCTGCCATTCCGGAGTAGTTAAGCATTCGACCCCCATTCCAGAGCCGACGTTGAGGCGCTGGGGGCGGGAACGGTCGGGCTTGTCGCCGCATTCGAGCGCCCTAAGCTCAGCCCGCACGTGTACGCCGATGCCTTTGCCCTATTCTCCACCTTTTGCCATATCGGCAGCGATTTGGTGGACAGATTCCAACGCTCATGAATAATTCATAACTCCCGAATGTGCTGCTCGAGCAGAAAGGCCGACATCTCCATTGGTCTCTCCTTGAGAATGATTTGATCGTCGCTGGACCGTTTGAAGTGGGAGAGGGGCCTGTGCTTCAAATTCTAACTTTTTATATCCTTTGAATTCTATCACTCAAGCAAATTACGATAGAATATATAATAGCTTGCTTGCTGTGTTCCCAACTTTATCGTCACGCTATGGCATGCCAATCGCTTATCGTTGGCGCTGTATTGAATGTGGACAGCGTGAAATTGAAACAAGCACAGAAACAGGTCGTGTATTCTTTGGTTTTGATGGCCCATTAGGCGCAGGTTGGGAATATCGTACTGGTGCTTCTTATGCTTATTCAGAATCATCATCATTATTAGGATCTGGTTATTATTATCGCCATACTGCAACCGCTTCTGCTGTTGGAAAAACCGGTATTGTTGATATGCTTAACAAAGGCAACATCAACCCATTCCTTCTTCCTGGTCAGTCACAAACGCAAGCTGCACTTGATGATCTTGCAAGTGCTTCCGCTGAGGGTGTTACACTTTATGGCGGTAAATATGAAGTAAAACAGGTTGATGGTTCGGCATCTGGCCCATTATTTAAGCTTCCTGGCGGTGTATCTTATGGTGCGGTTGGTTTTGATCTTCGTGAAGAAATGTATAGCTTCAATGGTGATACAAGAACAGTTCAACCAGAAATTTTCCTTGCACCATTTGATAATGTGAATGCTTTAAAATCAAAAAAACGTACTATTAATGCAATATACGGGGAGTTGATGCTTCCTTTGATTAAAGATTTGGAATTGACGCTTGCGGTTCGCCGTGATGAATATTCTGGTTTTGGTTCAACAACAAATCCGAAAATTTCTATTAAATATCGCCCAATTCAACCTTTGATGTTCCGTGGTTCTTATAATACTGGCTTCCGCGTTCCATCATTCAATCAAATCTATAATGGAACAACAATTGCGCCATTCCCTGGTGCAACTTTAGCTGACCCTGGCAAATGCCCTGGTGGTCTTCCAAATGTTGCAATTGTTGGTTGTGAAGTTGTAAATCCTGATATTCTTTCTGGTGGTAAATTAGATTTAGGGCCAGAAGAAGCAGAACAAAAATCATTTGGTTTTGTTTATGAATTTAATTCTAATTACAGCCTAACACTTGATTGGTGGCAAATTGAACGTACTTCAAATATTGTTTCTTTAAGTGTTACTCAATTACGTGATAATTATAGCTTATTTACCGACAGATTCATTCGTGATGCTGGTGGTAATTTAGTACAAATTGACACTCGTTGGGCTAATGCTGGTGAATCTATAACCGAAGGTCTTGAACTTGGTCTTCGTGGTCGCGGTAAAATTGCAAGCTTAAACTGGT
>JAFLCA010000217.1 GCA_017302875.1 Deltaproteobacteria bacterium | reverse complement strand
ATCTTTCGGATCGCGTAGTCAAGAAAAACCCCCTGCTTGGACCTAAGTATCCGAATCCGCGGCGAGTCGCGCACTTTGTCAGTGCGTACGATGCTTATCGCAGAACCCTGCACGTGGCTTTCGGCTACGACAGCGAACAAGCCGAGTTAAGCGCCTTGCGAGTTGGAATTGAGGGGTCGCGCAAGCGAATCGACAGCGAGTGGAAGAGTGGTGCCCCCAAGTACCAGGTCGATTCGGTTCGCAGTCAGGTAAAAGAGTCTCTTTCAACTGCAACAGAGGCGCTCAATAACGGGGTAAATCGACATAAGGTTCGCGCGGTGGAACTAGTTGCCAGGATGGTTGACTCGCGCGACCGGACGGGCCGCCTCAATCCGCGTGCCACTTCTGTCGTAATGGAGCGCGCAGAGCGCCACCTCGGGAGTCGGCTGGGGGAAGTCCGTGCCAAAAAAAGCCACAATAATACAGACGAGAGTTTGCTTAACGAGATTATCAACGCCGAGGAAGCCGTTCTTGAGCGCTTTCGCGTAAATCTCGTCGAGAAAGCTGATGCCGTGATGCTGCCTAAACGCGAATCGCGTTTGCGTCTGATCGTCGCAGCCATGCGTACCAAGCCGGCTGCCGAAATCATGACCGAATTGGCTCCTGAGCGTGCAGGGCTTGAAGATATTACCGCCCGCCCATTTTCAACCTTTGCGGGCTTACTGCGCGTGGGCTGTCTTGAACTCGAGGGGGCCCTGCAGCGCCGACTGTTCAAGGATGCTGAGCGAGCTGCGGTTAAGCTCCATATCGTGACAAAACTGTTTTCCACGAACGTGAACATCGAGCGCATGAAGGATTGCTTAGTGAATCCGGAATTTGTCCCAGTGGACTACATGAAGCGTGAGATATTGGGATTACGCCAAGTGCTAAAGCAGCACATTTTGGCGGGCGTGCACGTTGAGGAATACGAGGCTCGCTTTAAGGCACTAGCGCGCCAAATAGATACCTTGGATTCTATGCTCGATAATCGTCCAGGCCTACGAGCTTCCGCCTCAGACCGTAAAAAGTATTTCCGTCAAGTGAAGGCGACTCTCGATCGAATTGTTCCAGAACGGCTGGCCTGGGATTTAGTCCCAGAGCGTTGGCGTAAGGCCTCCGGGCAAGAGCCTACACAGAAAACACCAGCGTAAGCCCTGCAAACGGCGGCAACTGCTCATACTTTTTAGAACCACCAAGTAAGCTATTTTCCCTCTTCGCTGTTTTAAGCGGCAGCGCTACGATGAAGGTGTCTGTCAATTTGCATAGGAGTTTCTATGCTCGTGGTCCCGGTTCAGACACTCGACTCCGCCCCTGATGTGCCATCGCTCGACACAACCTTCTCTCAAATTGTCCCGGTTCGTATAGAGGTTTCAAGTCTGGGAACCATGTACTTCGAATCTTCTCACGGATTTCTGGATATGATGAATGGAGCTCCGCTGGAAGCCACCTTCAGCGATGCGCACGTCCCGACGCCTGAATGTTCAACTGCTTGCTCAGGAGCCGGGGTACATTTTACGTTCGTTACCGGACAGCCACCTACGGAGAACTTTAGCCTTTCAACGCAACCCAGTCTGCCAAGCGCTCTTGGCCTACTCGCCTTGGGAGCATTGGCGTTGCTGCGACGGATTCCACATGCTCGCCGACATTCAATAGCGTAACGAGAAGAAATTGCCAGCGCTCAGGGATCGACGACCAGATAGGTGTATCCGTCGATAACCTCACGATAGCGCTTTTGAATCCTCGCTGACTCTTCGCTTGTAATACTGCCTTCGCGCAGCGAACGCTCGATAGCTTGACGCATACTCTCCAATAGATCGGGCGGATCGTATTGCACGTAGCTCAAGACTTCGCGAATGGTGTCGCCCTCGACAACGTCGGTGAAAATCATCTGGCCGTTGGCATCTACATCGATGTGTACGGCATTGGTATCACCGAATAAGTTATGCAAATCGCCAAGTATTTCCTGATATGCACCGACAAGGAAGGTCGCTATGTAATACGGCTCATCACTCTTCAGCGCATGCACGGAGAGGTGATTCTTAACATCTTTCAAGTCGACGAACTTATCAATCACGCCGTCGCTATCGCAACTCATGTCGCCGAGCATACAGCGGCGCGTCGGCTCTTCCTTTAGGCGATGTATTGGCATGATCGGGAAAAGCTGATCGATGGCCCAGGCATCGGGCAAGGACTGAAACACGGAGAAATTGATGAAGTACGTGTCCTTCAATTCATCTCCGAGCTTTTCGAATTCCTCGGGGATAAACTTCATTTCAGACGAGATGCGCTTGAGCTTCGCCATCAAATGCCAAAAGGAACGATCGGCATAGGCACGTTCTTCAAGGCTGACCTCTCCCGACATGAAGAGCTCGTTGATCTCATCGCGCAGCGCTACGGCATCATGCAGCGTCTCTCGACAGTTCTTGATGGTTACGTTTTGGTAAAGCTCCTGGAACTCTGCCAGTCGCGGCCGATCGCTGGGTGGAGCATCGAGTTGCGAAATGACATCAAGCGTATGCGCGACGTCAACGATCTGCGCCACCAGTACGGCATGATGCGCCACCAGAGCACGGCCCGATTCAGTAACGATGTCCGGATGTGGAACGCCAACGTCGTCACAAGCTTGCCGGATCGCATAGACAATATCGCGAGCATACTCTTCCACCGAATAGTCCATGGAAGCCGCAAAATTGGTCTTCGATCCGTCGTAGTCCACGGCAAGCCCACCGCCTGCATCGAACAAACAGAGCGAGGGGCACAACTTCGCGATACCGGTGTACATACGCGTCGCTTCGCGGAGCACCTTCTTTATGGCAGCGATTGAACTGATTTGGCTTCCGACGTGGAAATGCACGAGTTTGAGCCAATGATCGCAGTTGTTTTTCTTAAGAATGTTAATGGCAGCCACAATCTCGGTGGTACTAAGGCCGAACTTTGCGTTGTCACCGCCCGAAGACTCCCATTTTCCCGCTCCACGGCTCGATGGTTTTAGCCGCAAGCCTAATTCGGGTTCAATGCCGAGCTGCTTAGAAACTTGAATGGTCTGCTCGACCTCGGAGAATTGCTCGACAATAATAATGGTACGGCGGCCTAGTTTGCGGGCCAAGAGCGCCAACTCAATGTACTCACGATCCTTATACCCGTTACAAAGAAGCAGAGCTCCCGGGGTATCATGCATCGCCATCACCGCGACGAGTTCAGGCTTACTACCCACCTCGAGGCCTAATCCGAACTCACGACCGGAGGCGCGCAGGACATCGACGACGTGACGCTGTTGATTCACCTTGATGGGAAACACGCCCCGGTATTTGCCCTGATACGAGAACTCGGAAATGGCTGAGCTAAAAGCGCTGCACAGGCGAGTAACGCGATCACGGATGATGCCGTCAAAGCGCAAAAGGATCGGAACCTGAATTCCACGCTGGGTAAGTTCTTTAACGATGGCCGGAACGTTCAGCTCAATGGAATTTTTAGAGGGTCGAACGACTACCTCTCCTTGCTGATTGATATCGAAATAGTTCTCACCCCAACCTCCGATTCCGTAGAGATTGGCACTCTTTTGAACGTCCCATCCTTCCATTTTTCTTTTTCTCCTGTGCGCCGAAGGGCGTACCCTTGTATAGATAGAGCAGGTGGCCTGAAAGATCTAGCGCTTTTGATGAATTGCCGTCCTGACGAGCATTACCAGAAGCGCCGAACATGACGCGCGAGAAGCTAAATCGCGCGACCAGATCCGCCGATAAGAAACACACTCGGGGGCAACGAACATGCCATGTTATAAATGTAACGCTGAAGATGGAACAGAGGTACGGCTGTGCCCGAAGTGCAACTCCGAGCGGCAGGAAGAACGCAAATCCCCATTTCCGGACGTCGAGAACCTTCCCCCAGAACCTCTACTTACCCCCTCCCGTGTCTTAGTCGCCTGCGCCGTGACTGCCGCGGTCTGCCTTAGCTTCTTTATTATTTGCTACGCCCCCTTTGGGCCTGGATACGGGCTGTCCATCGGGGAGCAAGCGTACCGTCGCTGCCTGAAGACCAAGCAGACAGCCGCCGAGGAAGAAGCTGAAAAGACTGCTAAGGAGAAGAAGCGCACCCCAGAACCACTCAACGAGAGAGCGCTCTATAAGATTACCGCCGCTTGCGACGCCCTTCGCACTGAGTGCGATCGAAATCCAGGCGGTAAAACCTGTCGCGCCGCCTTCTGAGAGCAACATGTCGCGTAACCTTTCTATACTCCCTATCGCTCTTCTGGCGGGCCTCATCTTTTGCGGTCTGGGTTCGATTGCCGAGATTCTGACCTGGTTAGCGCGCCTGGTCTTCCATGAAATCGGCCATGCCTTAATCTTTTGGTCGCGCAGCATCCTTGCAGTGCCTTCGTTTGGTCTGACAGTTCCGTTGCACAGCGAAACTTCATTTCTGGTCTTTGCCGCCCTGCTTGGACTTTTTGTGTGGGCCGCCCGCGTCAGTAAGACGTCCGGCTATGTGTTTCTTAGCCTTCTTTGTAAGGTCTTTCTCGTTCTGCTGATCTGCTTCACCTTGCTGATTCCCAGCCGCACCGGAGAGATGGTGATGTTATTTGGAGGTCTAGGCGGAGAGCTCTACCTGGCTACCATTGGGTTAATGCTCTTTTACCAACCAATGCCCAAGCGCTTTGAATGGGATAGGAATCGCTACCTTATTCTGGTCATAAGTACGCTCTCATTCTGCGGAGCTCTAGTTCACTGGTATCGAATTAGAAACAACCATGCGCAACTTCCCATGGGCGGGATGTTGGACCTTGGCGCACTTAGCAATCCAAACAGCGAGTCCTCGGGCGACCTGGACCGGCTCATTCGGGAGTTCGGCTGGACGACCGACACTATCGTGAGCGTTTACTCCAGCACCGTACTGCTTTGTGTAGCGGCGCTCATCCTGTATTACCTCTACCTTTGGTATCAAGGATCCTCGGGTAGCGGCGAAGAAATAGCTTAACTCAAACGTGTTCTTGGCTCTGCGCGAACGATTCCCGCTCTGCAGCAATTACCGCAAACAGACTGCTATGAGCTGCGCGAACTTCCCGAGCTCTATCCGCACTACCGACAGCTGAATGAAAGCCGTACTGCACAACGATATGACTTGGCCCTCCATCGGCGCGAGATACGGTATGGGATCCATCAAGCACATACTCTGCGAGCGCGCGATCCATTCGATCTGCTAGACGTTCGGCTTCTTCCCGAAGCTCAAGCAGCCTTTCGTTCAGAGGCAAGCGGAGGCGAATCAAGGTTGCTGTTTCACTGAATGCGGCTAACCCCGGTCGTGGATCGCGTAATTCCAACT
>JAFLCA010000216.1 GCA_017302875.1 Deltaproteobacteria bacterium | reverse complement strand
GCGTCCACAATGGCAGATGCACGCAAAGAAGCTTACGGTCGCATCAAGAACATTCTCATTCCAAACATGTTCTATCGCACTGACATCGGCGAGCGTTGGCACCGTGATGGAGACTTGCTGCAGACCTGGGGCCTGCTTTCCTGAGTGCTTTCTAAAATGAAAAGCCCTGCTCCTGCGTCATTGGGGAAGTAGGGGAGACGCAAGAGCAGGGTAGGAACAAGTGCAAGTTAAAATCGAAATGTGCGCTGAGTGTTGCCTGCTTGATTAATTTTACCGTGCTCAAAGATCCTAACCTAGCGTGGCTGAACGCGCGTTCTTGTTCAAAGCAAAAAGGTGTTTTTCGCGAGGTGTGCTACGTTGCTGCCTCGGAATACTACGCGGCGCGGATATCGGGTTCGCGTGAGGCGAGGGCGTAGAACGTTTGTTGCGCCGCGCCTCGGACGTAGCCATATTCACTCGAAGCCACTTCGCTCCTCAAGAGCGCCATTGTTTCCGGCTCACGCAATCCTATTTGTTCTAGTGCGCGAAACACTCCAACTTTAAGATCGACTTCGTCTGTCGAAGCGCAGAGCGTACGCAGTACGCGCGAGCAAGCCAGGAGATCTTCTCGCGAACCTGAGTGCTCTTCGATGTGCTGACCTAAGGTTTTCAGCGCAGTAAGTGCGGACGTTTTTTCAGCGGGATCCAACGGAGGTGCTTGTAGCTGGAAAACGAGGCTGGAAAGCGTAGGGTCCTTCACCTCTAACGTAGTTTCGGTTGGGAATCGAAAATGAGAGGGGAGAGCAGCCTCGAGATTGGGGGCAGCACCAGCAGACTGATCGGGCTGCGCGGTGGAAGCGTCAGCCGCATTCTTGACTTCGATAGTCATGTCTAAAACCGAATAAAACGCCTAGGCCTTGAGTATAGCATGCGGGGTCGGCGTAACTGAGCGGAATAGAAGGATTGTTCGGTTCTCAATTAAACGACACTTTCTAAAGGGAAGTAGGGGTTCTGACGAGTATATAGGTGCAAGTATTTCGTAGATTATACGAGGCCCTTTATGAGAGTTCTAATCGTCGAAGATGAACCGACCTCTGCGAGGCTGTTGGAAGCCACCGTCGCGCATTTCGGCGATTGCGAGCGCGCCGCGAACGGCCAGGAATGCTTTGAAAAGTTCTGCAGCGCGATGGATGAGGGCAAGCCCTTTGATCTGATTTTTCTAGATATCATGATGCCCGGAGTTGACGGTCAAGAAGCGCTGGCCGCCATTCGTGAAGTCGAGGAAGGCGCGGGCGTTGCGCCGGACGCTGGAGTCAAAATAGTGATGACGACCGCACTCGATGATCCTCAAAGTCTCTATCATGCGCATTTTAGTGGGTGCAGCGAGTACTTGGTAAAGCCGATACGCCGCGAAGACCTCATGCGCACCCTCAAGCGTCTGGGCGTTTCGCCGGCAGCCATGCATTCCTAGGGGAATGGGATCTGGAAAAAGTCCGGCGGGTGTGTGCATGATCGAAGAGTGAACGGTTTCACCCCCGAGATTTGTGATTCAATAGCAGCGATTCTTGCCCGCCTGGGCCAAGCTTCGAGTATTTCCCGTCCACTTGTCATTCGCACTGACTCGTTTGTCGGTGATCAGTTTCTGTTTTTAGAGATCCTGCGCAGCGAAGTTCTGCGTGACGCAACCTCTTCCAATGCTGCCATCATGCTGCGCGTTTCGCGTGCGATTAATAATCGTACGCTTTGTGCGTTGTTCGATCAGTTGGCGCCCCAATTGGCAATCGGCTCACCGACCGGAAAGCGGCGAGCCGATATTCTTGAAGCGATTATCGGAGCCCTCGTGATTGAGTCCGACTTTATGGGAGCGGAGAAGTTCGTTGCAAAGATTTATCAACTGAGCGCGGTACCTTCGAATTTGCGCTATCCGCAACGGGAGATGCAGCGCTCAGAGCTGGACGCCTTTGCCCTGCTGGCGGCAGAGGGGGTTGCCATGCTCGAAAGCCGTCTGTTGCTCTCGGCCTTGCAACCGCCGATTCGGGAACTACATGCGGCTTCGCAGCTACTGGCGAAAACCCTACAGGCGAGCTGGCGCGGTCCGAAGAAGGCACCGAGCGACTGTGCCTGTGAGATCTCGAATACGCTGGCTCGCCGGGGAATTGAGGCTGCTTTGCGCGTGCTAGAGGCTGAGCTGCATCGCGGGCAAGCGTTGTCGCGTTGCGCCACCTCGACGGAGTTCGGGTTGGAGTGGAGGGTATTGACGAGCCTACTAGAAGATCGAGTGCAGCGCAGCGCTTCTGTCTAAGTGGATGCGCAATACGTCTTAATCGGGATTAACGACCGGAGTAAGATTTAAGAGCGGTAGGAGCGCTGCTCTGGCGCGGCATGCGACCAAGCAAGCTGGTAGGCTCCTTATTAATTGCGGAAAGATTGCTACCAACGGTGTTACCGAAGGTTCGGTTGACATAGTCAACGTAGGCGGTCCCTAGCTTAATATTCTGTTCGGGATTGTCTGGCTGCCAGCTGCCTTGCCATTGGATATTGGTGCCGGCAAGTTCGTAGCGGCCTGAAGCGTCATTTAAGGGGCGAAGAGATAAGGCCTTGGGGGCTTCACCCAACTTGAAATCAAATTGTCCGTTTGCGTCGCTTGAAAGGTATTCGGAGTCATACGCACGCATGCTTGCGCCGGAAGTATAGAGGAAGCGCCGCTCCTCTAAATTTACGGTACGCGCTTGCGCATGTTGAATGATATTTGAAGCTTCAGCCTGAGTTTGTGTTGAGGCTGCCACCTTTTCGGACGGTTGCGAGGCAGTTGCGGTGTCTCTACCTGTTTCTGCGTTCGGGTCTAGTACGGTCACCGTAATAGCTGACGCCGCCTGAACTGACTCCTCGTTCATTTTGATCTTGGAAGAAACTTGGAATCCGACCACGAGTGCTACGCCGAGCGAGACTCCGATGATAAGGGAGAGCCAATGCCGAAAGAGTAGGCCGACCTTTTCGTGAGATTCGTTTTCGCGAGCGATGCGCGCGCGAGGGTTTTCGGCGAGGGCTGTCTGTTCTCTTACGTCAGGAGAGCGCGAACCGAGATTGGCAGGTACGAGGTCTTGCTCCCGTGTGCGGAAACGAAAGCTACCTGATTTTCGAGACTCTTCTTTGAGTGCCATGTAAAACCCAAAAAACCGCGAAACGATTAGAGTTTCGCCGTCACCTTTCGTACAAGGTTATGCTTCTATGCTACCAGAACGCCGCATTGCGCCCCACAAGCTCCGAAGCCCTCGTAGTTTCAGGCACTTACGCCCGCAGCTTTGAGCCTGCCGAGCGTACCAAAGTAGATAAATCGGCAGAAAGAGGGGGTAACTCGACTAAATTAAAAGAGGAGTCCGATTGGAGGGGTAAAGTGAAACTGCGCGCAAAGCAGCTACTTTTTATCGGCGTGTTGGAACCCCAGGAGTTCGTCAGCGATTCTCGCGGCTTCCATCGCGGGGTCGACATCCTTTTCTATGGAGCGAATCTTAAGCTCGGGGTCGATAATAAAAGTCCAGCGTTTAGCCATGCCAAGTAAAGGGATCTTCGCCTCGTACTCCTGGATTACTCGCATCTCTGAATCTGCAAGCAAGTCAAAGCCAAGCTTGTGTTCCGTATGAAAAGCTTTCTGATCGGCAACGCTGTCGGAGCTGATTCCGTACACCTCTGCATCGAGCGCTTTAATTTTATTGATTGCATCTCGGAACGCACAGGCCTCCTTCGTGCAGCCGGGAGTTCCTGACTTTGGGTAGAAATAGAGGACGGTCCAGCCTTTCGCCTTTCGATCGCTTAACGAAAAGTCCACGCCGTCCTGATTTTTTAGCGTGAAGAGCGGCGCAGGGTCTCCAACCTTAAGTTCTTCAGCGCTCGTGAGCAGAGGAGCGGAGAGGACGAGGCAGAATAGCAAGCGAAGTAGGGTTTTCATTAGCGCAACTCGTAAATGGCACGTTCGGCCTTTAGCATGGACTCGTATTGATCGGTGCGATCGGAGGCAAGCTCGATGTACTTCTTGTAAAATGTTACCGCTTCCTCTTTGTGCCCCATCATTTGGAAGGCCACTCCGAGGTTAAAGTAAGAGTTCAGATCTTTCGGATCGGCTGCCACCGCTGCTCGCAGTTGCTCCGCCGCCTCATTCGGCTTTTGCGCAATTAAGTACAAGTGACCCAGATTCCGGCGCGCTTCCATGTCGCTTGGGTTGTAGCGCACCGCCAGTTCATAGGCACTGATCGCCTCGGCTGTATTGCCTTGCTTGACGTACACGGCAGCCAAATTATTGTGAGCCTCTGCGAACGTGGGAGAT
The DNA here is from genome assembly GCA_017302875.1 of Deltaproteobacteria bacterium. Lineage (GTDB taxonomy): Bacteria > Bdellovibrionota_C > UBA2361 > UBA2361 > JAFLCA01 > JAFLCA01. The sequence goes on along the minus strand of JAFLCA010000216.1, from coordinate 1,058 downwards.
GCCTTGAGCGCATCTTGATATTGAACTTCAGCTTCATCGTAGCTGCCTTTGTTGAAGGCAACTACGCCGAGGTTGTTGTGCGCGAAAGGCGAGGAGGGATCTGCTGCTAGCGCCTGTTTCCATTCCGCCGCAGCTTGTTCCGGTTTTCCGGTCACCGCATACGTGAAGCCTAGATTCACCCGAGCTTCGGCATCGCCAGGAGTGCGCGCCAGTAGCTCTTGAAGCTGACGCATCGCCTCATTTGGTTGCCCGGCACGAATGTAGCTGAGAGCTAGGTTGAAGCGGGGCTTCTGTAGCTCTTTGTTAAGCTTGAGGGCCAATTGATACTGCTGGATCGCTTCCTTCGAGCGATTCAGTTTATCGTACGCCAGTCCTAAGTCATTGTGCGTCTCGGCCTGATTCGGATCGATCTCAAGCGCCTCTGCGTATGCCGTGGCCGCCTGTTCGTGCATGCCCTTACGCAAGTATATGCCGCCTAAGGCGCGCTGTGCAGTTGCAAGTTGTGGGGTGAGAGAGATGGTGGTTTTGATAAGCTCGAGGGCCTCGTCTAACTGATCTTTTTTCATTGCTAGCACGGCTAAATTGTAGCGCGCGAAGGCCGAGTTTTGATCGTTGCTGACTGCAGAGCGCCATGATTTCTCGGCTGAAGCCAAGTCACCCTTTGCGGCGTAGGCATAACCGATATTGACGAGCAGTGCCGAGTCTTTCGGGGAAACGCCCAGCGCCTTTTTGAATTCGGTGATGGCTCCGTCATAGTTGCCCTCGGTGAGGAGCTCGCGCCCACGTTTGCTGCTCAAGCCCAGAGCCTCTGGACTGACGCCGATCACGACTTGAAAATCCGGGGTCTCTCCGATGCCGCGCAGACGAGCACTGCGAACGAGCCCGCCTTCGCTGGCATGTTCGGCAGATTGGCTCGAATATTTAACCGCGGTCCGCCACGAAGCCATAGCCGCATTGAGATCGCCGCTCTGGAGATAGGCAGTACCGAGCCCGTTGTGCGCTTCTGGATACGTGGGGTCGATGGCAAGCGCGGCTTTGAAGTCGGCGATGGCCTCGCT
>JAFLCA010000215.1 GCA_017302875.1 Deltaproteobacteria bacterium | reverse complement strand
TTGCTCTTTTAGTTCCGTGAATGCGTGTCGCGAAGTTGACCTGAATGGAGAGTGCATTGGAGGCGACGGGTATTCTCAATCTTAAGCGGTCAATTGCCCTATGGGAAAAACCCGCGAGGGAAACCAATTCCCACAACTAGCGGCAAGCGTCCTGAATCAACTTTGCCATTGAAGACGATATCAGATTCCCCGATTGTTACTGACGGGACGACCGACGTGATCTTTTCGCCAGATTGGCTCATTAACCGAATCACGAGGGATTTGGGTTCCATAAATTCCGGCGGCACAATTTTTACCGAGTACGACCGGACTCCGCCTTTCCACGGTCGCACAATCGGCCAGGCGAAACTATCCATCGCCGCTTCCTTAAGGATTGAGCCTTCAACCTTGTATTGCAAAATAAAGGTATGCGATCCGAGAGCTAGTGCTTGGGTGTCGCGAAGCTGAATTTTTGCCTCATCGCCTGAATTTGAAATGACGGGCTTTCCGCTGGTGGAGTCGATAAAGCCGACCAGCGGTGTATAATTCAAGTGCGCCGTTTTTTGATAAAACACACCCGCATGCGTGGGCAGTTTATGCGAAACACCTCGTACCACTTCGCCCGGCTGCACGGATATTTTGATCTCCTCAGTGATTACAAGTGAGCCGTCTTTAGAGAATCGCAGCTCGGTTCCCCAGGAATCGACTCCGCTTTGTGCCAGGCAAAGAACTGGCAAAAAGGCGATACTGGCAAGTAGTAGGAGGACCTTGGCTCTAGGCTTGGATTCTCGAAAATTGCTTGGTGTATTCATCTAAGCATGCAGCCGACAACGGGCGAGTCAGTTAATCTGCTCGTAGCACTCGTCTAGATTATACGAGTCACGAATTTCGTCATACGACATTCGCGAAAGCGGCCCGCCCTCTCGGAATGCGGGATGAAATTTCTTAACGGAGTAAAGCTTAAAATCTCTGTAGCGACGTTTGAATTCGCGTTCGGCGTGAGCATTTCTAGCGCGCAAGGTCGGCACCACCACGTGAGTGATCGTCAAGACTATCGAGAGGGCGAACAAGAAGAGCGTCACAAGAATAAAAACGGCATTCCAGCACCCGTTCTTTATGGCAAAATGTCGTGCTCCCGGGATAGCGGTAAATCTCTGAAACTCTCGATACTTAGGGCGTCGGTTCAGGGCCGCTTAGGAAGTGGATCGGAGCGCCTAAACAGTCCGACTGGCTACTCCCGACTCTCGCCGAAGTAGTGGTAGGGAACATGTTAGAATATAGGTATGAGTATGCTCCCTAAACTGTTTCTCGCTATTGCGTCCCTTTCTCTTTGCGCCTGTTCCGCCCGTCGACCTGTTTTGTATCCCAATGAGGCCTTTCGCGCCGAGAGCAAGCAGACCATTGATGGCGAAATCGATCGTTGTATGTCTCTGGCCAAGTCGTATACCGGTGATCCCAGCGTTGAGACCGCCAAGGAAACCGCCATCGATAGTTCTATTCTTACAGCGGCAGGTGCGGTCACGGGAACGGCCATCGGTGCGGTTACCGGCAATGTCGGGCAGGGGGCTGCGATTGGAGCAATTTCTGGAGCAGGCGGCGGGGTGAGTCGCGGTGTTTTTCAAGGACGCAGCGGTAGCAGCGAGTCAGGACGAATGTATCGAAGATTCGTTGAGCGTTGCTTATCGGAACGAGGCCTAGAGACTATCGGCTGGCGCTAAGTCGGCTCTGCCAATGCGCAGTTAGGCTCGAACCGGCTCCCAATTTCCGTTGAGGTTCACCGTAAAAACTCCTCGCTCCGCGCAAAAGTTCCCTGGAGGATCAACTTGACCGACCTGAACAAAATAGGGGCGAGAGCCTCCTTCCTCCGGATCGGTACTTATGAGGCGACAAGCCGATACAATAGAACCGATTGGGAAGTTCGAAAGATCGGCGCTACCCCCGGCGAACATATTCCAGGCGTTCCCATCCAGAACCCATCCGCATCTGCTTAGGGCTGCCTTCTGCTCCGAAAGAGATGACTGTACTGCCACTGACATACTTCCTCTACCTAAGGTAATTCATAACAAACTTAGTCTTAGTGATATAAAAAGTATAGGGGAACCTCTTTTGCAAAGCGGTGTCCTCAATGCAAAAGCTTGTGCCCGCTAACGAAGAGTAGGAAACTTGTGGCAGCTAACCCTCTAGTTTGGAAAAGCGTAATGAAACGAATTCTTGTTCTTCTGGTCAGTTTATTTCTCCTTAGCTGTTCTAAGACAGTCTCGGTTCCGCAGTCACAAGTTATCAATCGCGCATTTCCGCAGGTGAAGGGGCAAAGCTTGGCGGGTAAAGAGACTATTATCCCCGATGCCTTTGCTGGCAAAGTCACGCTGCTTTTGATCGGCTATCAAATGAAGACGCAATTTGATATCGACCGTTGGATTTTGGGAGTATTGCAAGCTGAGATCCCAGTTGAAATTGTTGAGCTTCCTACGATACCCGGGATGATGCCGCAAATGGTGCAGCAGTATATCGACAATGGAATGCGGAGCGGCATTCCGAAGAGTGACTGGGCCTCCGTGATTACGATTTATGAAGATGCCCATGTAATTGTCGACGCAATTGGAAATGAACGCCCCCGTAATACGCAGGCTGTCCTACTTGATAAACAAGGAAAAATTCGCTGGATCAGCGATCAGGGTTATTCAGCCGGGCAAGTTTTGGAATTAAAAAAACTCGTGGCCAGCTTGTCCTAGAGTAAGCACGGCTTTGATGAGACTGATCTATGAAGCGTAGTTCGAACGATCCTTTGGAGGGTAAGACGCTCGCTGTCATTCTCACGGAACTCGTCGAAGTGTTTGGCTGGAAAGGTTTGGCTGAGCAGATCCCGGTACGCTGCTTTACTCACACTCCGAGCATCAAATCCAGCTTGACCTTCTTACGACGCACTCCCTGGGCGCGTGAAAAAGTAGAGAATCTCTATCGAGCTTCTCTAGGGAAACGCTAGCCATCGCAATGGCTGGACGTACGCTTCAAGAGGGCTCTCGGGTTGGGTGATCTGCCCATAAAGTTCGTAAATAGCTCAGATGCGTCTACCGTATTTCCGGGCATAAGAACTTCGCGAACGTACTTCTCTCCCAAAGAGTTATCCAGAACGCGCCCTCCCTCAAAGGCCGTGTACATATCTGCCTCAAGAGATTCGCTCCATAAATATGAGTAGTAGCCTCCGGCGTACCCAGTTGGACTACTAAAAATATGAGTAAAGGCATTCAGGGATGAGCTGTCTTCTAGAATATACGGCACGTATTTCTTAAGGAAATTTCGAGCCCACGCAACCGGAGGTCCGTCACGATCCTCTCGGTACGTGGTATGGAGCGCTAGATCCAAAGCCGAATTTCCCAGATGTCGTGCATAAAATAGACCAGTCATCACATAGCGGGATTTAACCAGCTTGGTGATTAACTCGTCGGGCATGGGCTGACCGGTCTTATAATGTTTGGTGATGCGCTTTAGTACGAGCGGCTCCCAGGCCCAGTTCTCTAAAAACTGGCTCGGCACTTCAATGAAATCCCACGCCACATGCGTCATTCCATCCAGAGCTCTGTCCGTCTCGCAAACGAGCCCGTGCAGAAGATGTCCCGCCTCGTGGAAAAGTGTCGTGATTTCGGCATGCGTCAATAGGGCTGGACGATCCGCCGTGGGGCGGCTGAAATTTCCTGCCATAAATCCGATACCAGGGTGGCGCCCTCGTATCGAAGGCAGCAGCATGTCCATCCAAGCTCCCGCGCGTTTGTTCTCGCGAGCATAGTAATCGGTGTACAGATTGCCAAAGTCACGACCAAAACCGCTGGCACGGAAGGAATTCACGCCATCCCACCACACCGGCAATTTCGAAGTGGAAAAACGCACGCCGAAAAGTTCTGAAAGGAAATTGAAGATTCGCTCAAGCGAGTCCTCAAAGGGGAAATATTCGCGGATAACTTCAAGGTCGAGCCCCAGTTCTTGTTCTTCGTATCTCTGTAAATAGAAAGCCATATCCCAGGCTTTGAGGGGCTCTCCCGCTGGATGGCCGTTCTTCCAAGCAAAGTGAGTGAGGCTATCTAAGTCACGCAGCGACGAGGAAAGTACGTCGGCTTCCATTGATTCGAAGAATGCTCGTATATTCTCGGCATTCTTGGCCATGCGATCTGTGGTCACTAAATCGACAAAGTTGTCGTAGCCCAATAGGGAAGCCTTCTCTGCGCGCAGTTGCAGGATACGTGAGATGCGGGGTGAGTTGTCGTGTGGCGCTTCGCTGGCTATCCGGGAGTAAGCACGGGCAAAATGTTCGCGTACCGCACGGTCCTTATGGAATTGGAGGATGGCCAAATAACTTGGCGCGTGAAGCGTGAAAAGGTAGCCAGTTTTTCCGGCAGCTCGGGCCGCCTCCTGGGCTGCTTCGCAGTCGCTATCGAGCAGACCGGGAAGCTGCTCTCGGCTCTCCACATGCCAGCTCCAAGCCTTGGTTGAGTCGACCACTGCTTCCCCCAGACGATTCGTCAGCTCTGACAGCTCGCGCTCGATTTCGATAAAGCGTTCGCGCTGAGCTGGCGCAAGCTTTGCGCCGGAAGACTCGAAGGCGAATAGCAAATTTCGGTGGGTTCGTTGCACGTCGGGTTCGGGGGATAGACCCGAGAAGAATTGGTACAGTTCCGGATCGGAGTGCAGCCATGCAAAGAATTCCGCGCTGAGCTCCTGCAATTTGGTATTCGCAGCCCGGATCGAGTCCGTGGTGCAGACGCTCTCCAGGTGTCCCACGATAGACACTATAGCTATAAGATCGCGCTGTATTTCGTCAAAGATTTGCAGTGCCGCAGCGCAGCTGCTGATGCGCTCCTCGCGTAGGCGTTTCAGTTCTCGTTTGGCAGCTTCCCGCTTGCTTTCAAACGCGGGCACGGCGTCGGAGATATTCTGAATGAGGGACGGAAACGGCAGTGGGAAGGAAAGAACTTCAAATACATTACTCATGAGCCTAGTGTAACTGAAGTGGGGGGTTGAGTAACAGGTCTATATCCGCAAAAGGCTGAGTGCTCGGAGTTACCCCGGAGCACTGAAGCGAAGAGTTTCCGCCAACGCGAGCACGGGTGCCCCCACACCATAGCGTTTAGGGATAATGCTTCTGCCCAGAACGCAGCGCTGCTATGGCGCTGCGTCAAAATAGGCATCCTCATTTGGAAGTACTGGGGTGCTGGGCGCGCTCTTCGACTCGCGGACAGTTTCCAACAAGAAAAATGGCTTCGCACTTTGAGCCGCAAGTTCCTCGATGCGGGCTTGAAGCTCAACTACCTTCTCTGGATATTTCTTGGCGAGATCCTCTTTCTCGCTCGGATCTTTCGCAACGTTGTAGAGTTCTCGTGCGGATGGCAGCGGTGTGCGCCAAATCAGCTTCCAATCACCAACGCGAATCGCAGCGCGAAATGGCTCAATATTATAAACCACTTCATTGCGAGGAGACTCTTCTCCTTCGCTAATACTTGGCCATACGTTTGTGC
>JAFLCA010000214.1 GCA_017302875.1 Deltaproteobacteria bacterium | reverse complement strand
CTGCAATGCGGCACAACGCGCAAGCGCGGGAACATATTCCGCCAGCTCCGCCTTACTTTGTTGTTCTACAAACTCAGCCAGGCCCGACAAAAATGCCTCACGGCGCTGCGGCGAGCGCAAGGCATTTTCAATTCCACGCTTGATGGCAAAATCGCGATTCTTCTCTACCTCTACCACGCTCGGCCACAACACTTTCCAAACCTCCGAGTGCCCGGAGCCAGCCAGAGCCTGCGCACGCATGCTGATACTCAAATACTCGGGCGGTTCGCTCACCGAAGGAGAATTTGATAGAATCGCAAAGCGATCTGCAACTTTCTTGGCAGCGCCTCGATCACCCATATAAGCCAAACAAGTCTCGCCTGCATCTTTGAAGCTCCAAAGATCTGATGCCGCGAATTTTGCGGCAATTGGAGCAGCCGTGAGAGTGTCCACTCCGCACAGACTCCACAGCGCCCGTACACGAATCATGAAAGGCACCGCAGCGTCCTCGCTGATGCGCGCAAAGGCTTCGCTGCTCTCCTTCGGAGCCGCCAGGGCTATTAGTTCAATGGCTTTTACTTGCGCGGGATCTGCCTGCGCAACACCACTGCGCGCAATTCGCTCGAGCGCCGGAACAAAAATATTTGGGTCGCTGCGTTCAACTCCAATTAAAAAGGGAGAAAAATTAAAGTTCGTCGAACCGACCTGCTCGCACAGAGAACTCAGAAGGACGGCAGCCTGCTCTGGAGCGGCGGCACAGACCCCGCGAAACACCGTGGCACGCCAATCGCTTGCCACTGCGGGATTAAGCACGCAAATGTGCGCTCGTTCGATGCTGCCGGGGACGGCATGTCGCACCTGACGCGCCAACAACAACTCTGAAGGTATGCAGAAGCTCTCTGTTTTGATCTTGGGCAAGGCTTCGAGTTCCTGACTTACGAAGAGTCCCGCTTGCTCAGAAGCGCTGGCGCGGGCGCGCTCGGATCGCAGGATGTAAGCGTTCATCAAGCCATTCCCGATCGTCGCACGCACTTCAGCGTGCAACGCTGGAGAATCAAGCTGAGACATCCAAAATGCAACGCGCTCATCAGAAAAATTGAAATTACCCTGCTCAAGGTCTGCGAAGAGGGCTTTATCGGCGGCCAGCATGCGGACTTGCAAAGGCTGTTTTTCCGCCGCGGCCAATTCCAGCAGAAAAGCACTTTGGCTGCCTCTTCCGCAGCGGCCAAGCGTATCAATAGCCGTCGCACAACTGGGAAGCTTCTGACTTGATGCCAGATGTTGCAAAGACGCCATGGCCTGCGGGCCGCCGACATGCTCGAGTGCTTTACAGAGGCGAGTGCTATCAAAGTCCGAGGGCAATGCGTCAATGTGCTTCTTTAAAACACGCAGGAGAAAATCGCTGTGGTCAGCCACACGGAATCCCCCTGCTAGCTCAGCTGCTACCGCCACCGCAACTGGAGCCGGACAAGGCTGAGCTTCGTTCTCGCAAAGCGCGTATAAAAAGCGCACCTGTGCATCGGACAGGTCTGCACGCCCGGCAAGAGTTATCGCCGCTTGGTAGCGAACCTCCTGAGGGAAAGCAGCGCTAGAAGCTACCCGCATCAGACCATCGCGCGCGTCAGACGTCGCTAGCATGCTAAGGCTGCTGAGCGTCAGTTTTGCTAGGCCGACCGCATTATTTCTCTGCTCCTCGGTTTTTGCAGATTTGTAAAATCCTCCGGCAGTTTGAAGCAACTCCCCCGCGAGGCGTAACGCACGCGGATCTCCCGCCTCGCACAGCGCAGCGAAAATTATTTGGCGATTAAGGACTGGAACATCGCGGCGCAAGCCCACCTCGAGAACTTCATTGACAATGCTGGCCTCACCCGAGGCAAGCAAAGCCTCAGCCGCAGCGGAGACTGCCGTTCGCGAAGGCCTTGCTGTATTAAGAACTGCTAATAGTTCTGGCTTAGCGCTTGGGCCAAGAGCAAAAGCATATTGCTTGGCTTCACTCCCATCGTTCCAATTTGCGTCGGCGCGAAGGCTTGATTTCTTTTCTGCGATCCATTGCGCATCGGGATACGCAGTCAGACTCCCATAGGTTTTTTGCCAGGGTGAGAGCGAAGGTTGCTCTCGAGCGGAGATTGCAGTCTCTCGCAGCGCATCGGGCGAACTGTCGGCAGCAGGCTGCGCTTGCGCGCGTGGTTCGGCGACCAGAGCAACAGAGGCAGCTAAGGCGGCAAGCGTTGAAGTTCGCATGAAATGAATTACGGCCCAAAACAGACACAGCAGTTCTCCCAAGTTATTGAGGAATCAGGGGTTGATGTGCGACGAGCGAGAAACCTCAAGAACTTCGAGGACTTAGAAAGGAGCGTTGCGTACGTCCTACTCTTATACTCTCGTCTGTGAAGAGAATCAAAGGTGGCACTCAGCCTTGGAACTGCCAACTTCTCGCCCCCGACCCGGAACCTAATCTAATGAGGCTTCGCCGCAATATCGGCGTTAATGGTGTCTACAATCTTTCCAATCATGTACGAGTAGAAAGGATTGGAGCGTAAGCGCAACTGATCTGCGGCGGAAATCATGAGTACTCCGCGTTCACCTCGCAATTGCAGCGAACCTAAATTGAGTCTGGGCTTGCCATCCTGCAAGGCCGCATAGCCGTTGACTGGGTCGTCTGGTGGAAAGGGAATGGCCACATGCGACAGCGAAAAAATATCGTCGGGCCACGCCAAGTGCAAATCTCGTTCGCTAAACTGATCCGAGTCAGCGGGGGTGGTACGCTCCACCACTTCTAATGAATCGAGAGAAGCATTCTTCACTATCGAGAGTCGAAAGTTGTGGCTTCCCAAATTTTTGTAGACATCCAAAAGAGCCTGGGGAGAAAAATTCAAGAATGTTTCGAGCCCGCTGGTGCGATTCAGGCCAAACATCACAAGCTCGCTTCGTGGATTATCAATGATTGCGTAGAGCTTCTCGAGCAAATCGGCTGCGACGATGGTTTGATCTACTACTGACTGGAAACTAATGATGACAGGGAGCTTATCTGAGAGACCGCGTTTTTGAATTTGCGCCAGGGCCTCATAGAGCGTCGGCAACAACTCTGAAAGTTGCGCGGCCGCATTCTTTGCAAAGGACTGATACTTGAAGGGATCGATCTCTAGATCCACGTTGCTCCAGCGCGCTTTCTGAAGGACTCCAAATCTGGTGACCAGTCGCTGCAAATTGGCAAAACGCGCCAGTGGCGTTACTCCCAGTGCCGGCGAATAAAGGAAGAGAATACGGGGTAGTTTTTCAAGTTGTCCTGACAGGACTGCGTCGGCGCTATACTTTAACAGGAGCGCCGCTCCTGTTGAGTAGCCGACCGCGAAAAAAGGCGTGCCCGCATGAGAGGTCACGATATCTCGCACCGCAATACTGACTGCGGCGCTCCAATCTTCATACCGAACTTGATCCAAGCCTGCCGGGATGCTGCCGTGTCCTGGCAGTCTTAGCCCGTACACCGTGACCCCGTCATTGACGAGCGCCAAGGCGGTGGCGCGCATTGAATAGGGGCTATCCGAGAGTCCATGCACCAGCAGAGCGACGGCGCGCTCTGGCGCTGCTTTCATCACAAAGCTGCGATTCCAATCCCGATCGAACCCCGATACGAGCGGCGAGCCCGCCGGGCTGTAGCGACTTAACCGAGAGTCTAGCTCCAGGTTGAAGGCGCGGGCCTTTAACTGATCTACCTCCGCAAAAAGTTTATCCTCCTGGGCAAGATAATCCTGAAAGGTGTACTGACTGCTGGCGTCCTTGGCCTTGAACTCGTTGGCAATAGTATGAGTGTGCCAGGGGCGCAGCGTATGCGAGAAAGAGGAGTAAATTAGGTCGCCACTGAGTAGTAAGAGCAGACCGGCGGAACTAAGGAAAATTGCCAGTAGAGACAGGCGTAAGGCCAGATACCTGCCTGTTGCAAAGAACTTTCTAAACGCACCCATGCCCTGCAGCATTACATACAAGGACGGCTGAATGGAATATCAACCGCGGCGCTGCCCCCATCCATGAACTCAGGAACAAGACAAGTTTCAGAACTACTGCAGAGTGCCCAGCGTATCTCTCTTTTCTAGATTGACACCGAAGGAAATTGGAACAAATTAACCGTGAGCTTGCTGGAAGTTGAACGAATATCTTCGGCGGACAACATCTTTATACGGCAGCGCGCAGTACGCGTAATCATGCTGATTGAGCCCCCTGGGAAAAATAAATTTGCTACCGAAGAGATCGCGAGGCCAATTCCCCATGAAAAAGGCATCGAGCATAGGAGTCAAAATCCTGTGTTATCAGTTGGTTAGCTGGGTTCTACAGTTTTATTGCCTTCCTGAGCTGAGCCTCGCTCAAAATTCTGCATAACATCGCTACCGGCGACGACAGAGTTTATAGCGAAACGCTAAGCTATTCTTCTATGCCTTCCCCACAAACAGAACCGAATGCCAGTGTCCCAGCGCCAGAGACAAGCGCTGGCTACACGCTGGTCAGCGCCCAGATACAAGACGTACACGAAGCGATCGCCAAACTTGATTTGGGGAAAAAGTGCTTTGATAGGTTTTGGCAATCCGTCATCGCACTCGATGAGACTTATCGCAGACTGTCTGGCACTGATTTCCCCGGAGACGAGACTGAGCGAGCTATCGCTGCTAAAGCCCTTGGAGAAAGTTCTACTGAGGCTTCCATCACCGATCTGCTCAGTTTGGCGGGCAGGCAACATGAGGCGCTGCTAAATGCGCGCGACCTAAATTTACTCCCGCCGGAGGAAGCTTTACGCGCCACTATCGCCAACCTAGAAAAACTAGGAATCTTCGTCGTTCGGGATAACGATGCTATCTTTGTTGAAACAGCTCACGCAGCCGGCATTTGCCGGGGAGACGGAGAGGGCGTTCCCCCACCGCAGTATCAACCCCGCGTAGAACAACTGATTTTGGAACTGCAGTCCTGCGGCATCTACAAAGAGGATCTGATTGTTAGAGTAGGAAGCGTGCGGGCGAATATGATCCGTACGCTTCCGTATATCATTATCGAGATTCCAGGCATCGATCGAGAAATAGCGGTTTGCAACCAAATTGGTGAAGTAACGTTTATCGCTCGGACAATATTTGGCCCTAACTTTTACACATCGCATACCAAGAGTGAATTAAAGGAGAACCCCAGGATAAGTTCGGTTGCTTACCGAGATAGAAGTACTTGGATCTCGGAAATCAAGGATCTTCTCTTCGTCCCCGGAGACGACATTCGACGAATCGACGTTAGGGATATTGAGAACCTACGAACTGCAATTAAGGCGCAGCAAGGAATGTCGGTGGAGCATTGGGTCACAATGACCAAAGTCGAGAAGCTAAATTATCGGGTGCCTCAGACAGAGATGGGGCTAAAGGCTCTTGCCACTCGTATGGAGGTCCATGGGAATCCATTAGGGAGTCAAAAGTTCCATTTGCAGTTAGCGCAGAAGATCTTCGGAGAGTCTGAGATAATTAATTCAGCACTTTTGAAGATTTCACAGCATGAGCAGGATTTTCAGCTATCAGGCA
>JAFLCA010000213.1 GCA_017302875.1 Deltaproteobacteria bacterium | reverse complement strand
GGTTTACGATTTGCTCTACCAAGGATTCTTTGTTTCCTTAGGTGCGGCGATGTTCTCGTTGCTTGGATTCTACATAGCTGCCGCCGCGTACCGAGCCTTCAGAATCAAATCTCTAGAGTCTGCTCTTATGATGGTTGCGGCAGTAATTGTAATGTTGGGCCAGATTCCATTCGGCTTGTGGCTCTGGGACGGCTTTCCTGAGCTGCGTCTGTGGCTTCTGTCTGTTCCAAATTCCGGAGCCTTCCGTGCCATTAAGCTAGGAGCCGCAGTCGCCGGCCTTATTATGGCCTATCGCATGTGGTTCTCTATTGAGACCGAAAGTTTTGCGGAGCGTACGGAGTAGACTATGCGCTTCGACATTCACAACATCGACCGCCGCATTATTTACGCCTTGGTGCTTCTCGCGTTAAGCATTCCGCTCATTAATAAGTGGTCGGTGCGTCCGGCGCGTCTTAAGAGCGCGGAAAAATTTTACAACGTAGTCGATACACTAAAGCCTGCTGCAAATGGCATCGCCTTCGTAGCATTTGATTTCGGGCCCGGCATGGCGGCGGAGTCGGGGACTCAAGCCGAAGTGGTAGTCGAGCATCTGATGCGAAAGCGCGTGCCGATTGCGTTCTTTTCGCAATACGTACTGGCAGAACCGTTTCTGGAATCAATTCCGCAGAAGGTGGCAAAACGTCTGCAAAAGGAGTACCCGGGTGAGATTTGGGAATATGGAAAGGATTGGGTCAATCTCGGCTATCGCACCGGCGGCTATCTAATTATTCAATCAATTCCCAAATCAGAGAACTTGGTTGAGCTCTTTAAGCGCGACATCCGCGGCAATAATTTGGCTGATTTGCCTGCCTTTCGTAATGTTAAAACCCTCGAGAATATCGCATTGCTTGCCGAATTCACGGGCTTAGTCGGCGTCTTTGATACCTACGTGCAGTTCTTCCAAAAGAAAGACTACCGCCCACTATTTGGGCATGGCTGTACCTCGATTACGATCCCGGAAGCCTACATATACTTGGATTCCGGGCAAATTAATGGACTCTTGGAGGGTATCGCCGGAGCTGCCTGGTACTCGGTTCTACTCAATGAGCATTATCCGACGCGTATACCCGATTCCTCGGGTGTTTTGAACACCGGCCTTGGCGTCGCGCATTTAGTAATTATTTTCCTGATTGTGTTTGGAAATCTCACGGCGCTCTTCCGAAGGAGGGCTACCGTATGACGCCGACCCTGGGAGGATGGGAAACATTCACCATACTCATCGCCGGAATTTCGACGCTGGCGATTTTTAGCTTCCTTATCAAGGAGAATCGCTTTTATCGATTCTTCGAGCACTTCTACATCGGAATCGCCGCGGGACTCGGCTTGGTAGTACCGATCAAGAACTACTTGTGGCCACAAGTCTTGGTGCCACTCTTTGGTCTCGACATTGTTCGGTTTCCAGATGGAACTTTGTCGCATGAGTATAGCTATTTCAACTTGCTGTACATTCCGCCGATGTTGTTCGGGTTGCTTTTCTACTTTGTTTACTCGCGGCGCAATTCTTGGCTTTCTAAGCTTGTTATCGGTTTCCTGCTTGGCATGAGCGGCGGCATTGCCTTCAAGGGATTCTTTAATGAGGTGACTCCGCAGTTGGTCGGAAGCTTCAAACCTTTGATCGTGTTCTCAGAGAATCACATCGATTGGATGACGAGTTTCTCGAACACGGTATTTGTCGTCACGCTGCTCTCCGTAATGTATTACTTTTTCTTCTCCTTTAAGCGGAACGCTCAAGCCGGTCAGAAGATTAACGCAACTGGGCGTTGGTTGATGATGGTGTGCTTCGGGGCATTTTTCGGTTCAACGGTCATGGCCCGTATGGCTCTGCTGGTTGAACGTTTGCAATTCTTGCTGGGCGATTGGGCCACAGCGGTACGATCTCTGGGTGGTTTGTAACATGGAAACAGATCCTCAAAAATTACATACCGTTCTCGTGACGGATTGCGGATCGACCACGACGAAAGCCTTGCTGTTTCAGAAAACTCCGCAAGGCTGGCGTCAGACCTTTCGTGGCGAAGCTCCTACGACGGTTGAGGAGCCGGTCGCTGACGTAACTGTTGGGGCGCTCAACGCCTTTACGGAAGTTGAGGAACTTAGCGGAAGAAAAATTCTAAAAACTTCAAATCCTCGGGAGGGTGAGCTGCCCTTTCTGGAGTCCGGAAGTGATAAGCGTAACGGCATAGATCTGTATCTTTCAACCAGCTCGGCGGGCGGTGGCCTACAGATGATGGTGGCCGGGGTTGTTAAGGAGATGACAACTGAATCGGCGGAGCGTGCCGCGCTGGGAGCCGGCGCTATTGTGCTCGATGCTATTTCTGCCGATGACGGGCGAGAAGAACACGAGCGCATTGAACGTATTCGCCACTTGCGTCCAGACATTGTGCTTCTGACCGGTGGCGTCGATGGTGGTTCTAAGACTCATGTCGTAGAGGTCGCTGAGATGCTGTTGGCTGCTTCGCCGCGACCGCGCTTTGGCGATACTTTGAAGCTTCCAGTTATTTACGCCGGTAACAAAGATGCTGCCCGTGAAGTGCAAGAGATTCTGCACAAAACTGCTCAGGTCAGCATCGTTGGCAATGTACGGCCGACCCTTGAACAAGAGAACCTGCATCCAGCGCGCGAAGCAATTCACGAGTTCTTCCTCACGCATGTGATGAGTCATTCGCCAGGCTATGGGAAATTGCTTTCGTGGTCTCCGATTCCCATAATCCCGACACCTGCGGCAGTCGGAGACATGACGCTGCGGCATGCAAAACGTGAGCAAATTCAAGTACTTTGCGTTGATATTGGAGGGGCCACGACTGACGTTTTTAGTGTATTCAAAAACGCTCAGGGTGAAGAGATTTTCAATCGCACGGTCAGCGCCAACCTGGGAATGAGCTACTCGGTAGCAAACGTTCTGATAGAGGCCGGAGTCGAGAATATTGCTCGCTGGCTGCCCTACGAAATTTCAGATCACGAAGTACGCGACCAGCTCCGTAACAAAATGATTCGACCCACCTCGATTCCGCAGAGCATGGAAGATCTGTGGCTTGAGCAGGCAGTCTGTCGAGAAGCCTTGCGCCTCTCGTTGGAGCATCACCGCTCATTAGCAGTTGGATTAAGCGGCATGCAGCAGCGTCGCGGCATCGCAGACATCTTCGCTCAGAAATCGAACCGCTACGACCTAGTCGATATGATGGAGTTGGATCTGGTAATCGGTTCTGGTGGTGTTCTAAGTCATGCGCCGAATAGATTGAGCGCGGCGCTGATGATGCTTGATGGATTTGCTTTGCAAGGTTTGACTCAAATCTCAGTAGATTCGATTTTCATGATGCCGCATCTCGGCGTGCTGTGTTCCGTACATCCCGATGCGGCAGACGAAATTTTTATTCACGATTGTCTGGTTAACATCGCTCATTCGATCGTCCCAGTATTTCCGTCTGCCCTGGCGCTGCAAGGGGCATTGGCAGAGGTTTCGGTCAACGATGTTGTCGTTGGTACCGTAGAGCGTGGCAAGGTGCGTATGATCGCACTTGCTCAGAGCGGCAAAGTAAAAATTTCAATTAAGCCGACTGATAAAAGAATTAATGTCGGAAAGGGGGCGGGGCAGACCCTGGAGCAGGAGATCCAAGTCGGACAGTGTGGACTACTTTTGGACGGACGAAATCGGCCTATAGAGATGCCCGCGGGCCGGCAGGAGCGAGCCGCGTATCATCGCGCGTTGTATGCTGAATTGGGGTTAGGTGCATAAATGGCTCAAGCATTCACACCTGGGTTACTGGTCAAGCCAAGTCTTTCCGTGAAGCGCTTGCGCGAGCTGCCCGTACCCGGCGAGGTAGTCGTGCAGGTTGGTGATAGCGTGCGCGCAGAGCAGGTAGTCGCTCGCGCGTTCCTGCCGGGAGACTTACACATTCTTCGCATCGCAGAGAAACTTGGAGTTGAGGCCTTTGAGGTAATGAAAGGCCTCAAGGTAAAAGTCGGGGACGCCATTCAGGTCAATCAAGTGTTATGCGAGCACTCCGGACTTTTTGGCTTGTTTAAGTCTCGTTTCGAATCACCGGTGGAAGGGATCTTAGAACTGGTGGCTGAGCGTACGGGCCATGTCGCAGTGCGTTGTGCCGCTAAGCCTATTGAAGTGCATGCCTTCATCGATGGAAAAATTTCAGCGATTGATCCGAAAAAGTCGGTCACCGTTTCGACCTCTGCCGCTTTTGTGCAGGGCATTTTCGGTGTCGGTGGTGAACGCTGCGGTATTGTAAAACTCTTGGCAAGCAAGGGATCGAAATTCGAGGCAAGCGATCTTCCCGCAGATGTATCCGGATGCGTTATCGTTTGCAGAACTCGCCCAACCTTAGAGACATTACAAGTTGCTGCGCAACGCGGAGCGGTTGCCTTGGTTACCGGTTCTATCGATGACGAGGTTTTGGCCGGCTATCTTGGTTTTGACCTTGGAATTGCGCTTACCGGCGACGAAGACGTTCCAATGACGGTGATCATTTCAGAGGGCTTCGGTGATTTGCTGATGTCGGATCGAGTCTATGAGTTGCTTTCAAAACTCGATGGAAAACGAGCGTCGGTAAATGGTGCTACTCAGGTGCGAGCCGGTGCCCTGCGCCCCGAGATTGTCGTTCCGGAGAGCGATTCAGCGGTGATGCCCGCTCAACCTGAGCAGAATAGGGGGCTCACTCTCGGTGCTGCTATACGGATTATTCGAGTACCGTATTTTGGAAAATACGCTTCGGTTCATGAGTTGCCTCAAGAAATGCAGCAAATAGAAACAGGGGCTTACGCCCGAATATTAAAGGCCAAGCTGGCTGATGGTCGAATCGTTACCGTTCCGCGCGCCAATGTGGAACTAGTCTAAGGGGCTCTCCGGCCCGCGCGGTTTTCTGAAGAATAGCACTGTGCTAGAGTCGGGGCCGAAGGAGAACTACCATGTTCAAAAACACCTCTATATTTCGTAGCGCCTTACTTTCTCTTTTTTGCTTGGCTGTGTTTTCGGCCTCAGCGGCGCACGCTGACGCGTTTAGCTCGTGTCAGTACAACATTCGTATCAAAGACGGGCAGTATGGTTGGGTATGGAAGCCGACCGGGGCGCATATCAGTCAGGCTGTGGCGGTACTGCCCAGCCGCTTCAAGGGGTTTGTTTCGGGAACCAATACGCTGGTAGTTCGATCGGTTGCCATTTATCAAGCCGATCCGCTCAAGAAGGTTGGTACTATGCCTATGAAGTCGAACGGCATCTGTGCTCCCGGTGGAGAATGTTTAGATCGTCCGACTTTCAATCATGCGACCCTTTCCGGGAAAGCACTCTCGCGTCGCTACGGGCAGATTCGCCTGCGCGTAGTCACTAACATTCAGAACCATATTCACTGCACGAAGCCTTTCGATCCAAAAGATCGTCAGGATTAGTGGAACGTTGCGATCTGATTTCCGTTTCTCGGGCAGCACAGCTGCTTTGAAGCGCAACGTGCTTTAGTGGAGCAAGTGTTATCAGTGGATCCTGATCGGGGGATTCCGCCTTCGCTAAAGCTGCGGCGAGACAAGTGCCGCGCTGCGGTTATGGCT
>JAFLCA010000212.1 GCA_017302875.1 Deltaproteobacteria bacterium | reverse complement strand
CAAATGACATCTGAGAGTACAAAGGCTCATCCCCCGATGTCCTTAAATCGTTGCCCAGAAAAAGCACCGCTCCCAAACCATTGGCGATTCCGAGCTTCCCGAAGCAAAAATAATTCTTGGCAATATAAGGAGTGATGGTGAGCGCGGCAGCGACGGCGAACGTCACCAGCTTGCGCTGACCAAACTGAAGAGATTTCCCCGTGCACCAGGAGACGAGCCAGACCACTCCGAGGATACAAAGCAAAAACAGTGGAAACAGCTGGGCGGTAGGTCGGGTAAGAATAGCCAATCCCAAGGCAACGCCCGCGCAAATTGCGGCCTGGGTCATCCTCCAGGGACAGCACACGTAAAACCAAAAACTTAACGCCAACAGAAAAATGAATGGAGGTTCTGTTAAGACGGTTGGCGCGAATTCAAGAAATGGCGGGTAGAGTATAAATAAGGCTAACGCCGTATATGCAGCAGCATACCCGAATAGTACTCGGGCTATGTCCCACACACACAAACTACAGAGTGAAATAAGAACGATATTAGCAATCTTGACGCTTGCAATGTCTGCCTGCCAGAGAGCAATCCACAAGGGATTAACAGGACCATTCCAAAGAGAACGCGGAGTCAGAAAGAACGCGCTGCCCTGCTCTAAGATCGCACGCGCCGCAGGCAAATAGTAATTTTTCTCGTCAGAGAAGGATGCGATTGACCACTGTCCTTCTCCGAAGTGGTAAACCGCGAGCACGCGCACAAGAACTTCAAGCAGAACCAGCAACAGGAGAACCACCGCATGACGCGGAGCCGACTTAGACGACTGGCCTAAGGGAGAAGTTTCGAGATTCACCCTGTTACTCATCGCTTCCACGGAGCATAAACCTTCGTATCAAGTTAGACAGTTCCTAAGCTTTCTCGAATACGAATATAAACTCTTCATGCACGGGTTTCACGCTGGCAATTACCCGCAGTCCCCACTTCATGTTCTTCTCCATCCAGGATAAAAGCTCAGTAAAGGCGGAGAAGTCCCAGACATGGTAATGGATGCTGTAGTTAATGTCCCAGAGATGTTTCGCGAACTCGCGATACTCGGCTTCCGGCTTCGTTTTATACTTGCGACAGCTCACGTAGAGGGCAAACTCAAGGAAATGCTCAAAATCGCGCTCGAGGCTGGGATCCTTGAAGTCCTCGATGATATGTTGGAGTTGCGTAATCGGGCGTTGCTTGTCAAAGGTGTATCGTTTATCCGGGGCCGCTAAGAACAGCCGCCCGCCCTTCTTAAGCACTCGGCCCCAGTTCAGGAGCGCCTCAATCGGGCTGGCCATGTGCTCAATGACATGATTGGCGATAACAAAATCTTGGCTCTCGTTGGCGAGTGTTGAAAGCTTTTGCCCATCATCAAGAATATCAGCCTCGACAATCGGCAGGCCGGCAAGTTCAGGATACTGCCTCAAAAGATCAGCCACGCTTAGGCGGTCAACGTAGTGCACCTTCAAATGGGGGACAATACAGGGGCGATGCAAAGCACCGATCTCAATGCCGGTTCCAGACAGAAGCTGCAAGTAAATATCTCGCTCTGCGATTTTCCCGACTGCGGCCTCAGCCATATACTCTTTTTTTAACGTAAGCTCTTCAGATCCTGAACAAACTTACTCGGCAGAAGGCCGTATATCAATCTCTCCACGAGTACCCGTAGCCGCAGGCGCTCCAAGAGCCGAATCCCACTATCTAAAGTTCGCCTAGCCAAGCGAGATTTTAGCGACCGTACCGGCGGCCTAGCGAGCGCTTGCGTCTCTGTAAACTGAATCAGAGCTGAAAGCTGAGCAAGTTTCTGCGGTCTCGCTGCCTCGTAGAACGCCCCGTATGCAGTGCCTTCTGCCGTTGTGTCGATTAACTTCACCTTGGTCACGCTCTCTCGTCGGCGCAGATACTCGGGCCAATCCGCACAAATCTTTTCGAGGGCCTCTACAACAGCGGATTCACTCACTTCCGGAAGGACCCAGCCTGCGGAAGTAGCAGCGACGCGTTCAGCGGGTGCGCCAAGTGGTGTTGAAAGAACCGGCACCCCGGCATTCCATGTTTCATCAAGCGTCAAAGAGTAAGTTTCAGGACACAGCGACAGGATACCTACGACATGCGGGTTGAATTCGCTCAGTTTTGAGGCGAGTTCTGCGCGATCGTACTTCCCGTGCTGATGCGTGTGCGAAGGTGCTTTGCCGTAAAGCTCTCCGATGATATGCCATTCTACAGGGACACCGCTCGGCAAATGATCTATCTGCAATAACTTTTCGATAACAAGCGAACCTTTATGTTGCGGAAGAAAGCCGACAAATGCCACCTTCAAAGGAGCATCCGCCGCAGGCTTCGCAACAAGTGCAGGTTTTCGCTGCGGAGCTGGAATTAACCCCTCAATGCCGTGCGCTTGAATCTTCCAATGGGGGGCCGAGGTTCCAAGAATCCGTTCAAAATAATTCTTGGTCGTGTCGGAGAAACACACCACCGCTTGCGCTGAATCCACAAGCGAGCGCGCGATCTGACGATACCCCTGAATGTATTCCTCACCGAACGAACATGCGGAGGAACATTCAAAGCCGTTGCAGTGACGGCGATCCGGCGTCAGCATGTACACACGCGGGCAAACTAAATTGTAATCGTGCAGCGAGAGAATATAGTTGCCGTGCTTTCGCAGAGCCGCATCTAGTTCCCCGTAGGCGAAGCCTTGAATATGCTGGGCATGCACGATATCGAAAAACTCCGGTTTCAATAGGTCGTACAAGGTGACGACCGCGCGATCGAGGATGAATTCCCGATCGCAATATCCGAGATGCGCCGTAAGATAGTATGCGGTCGGAGTAGGCACTAAACTCCAATGCGCAACGCTTGGAACTGCACGAATAATATCTTGTACGTGACGCTCCGTGCCCCCGACTGGGTGATGACGCTCCGCATAGGGGCCGTTGTGAAGCACATGCAGCACAGACGCTGTCTTTGACTGCACCCACGTGGCCATAAGCTTATCCAAAATGCGCGCGTGCGCCGCGCGCAATGGAAACTCTCGGCAGAATTTCGACACGTTATCAAAATAAAGCGGATGTCGCTTGCGTAAGGTCGCGGAATTCACCGCCGCCAACGCCTCACGTTGCGCGCCAAAGGACATATTCCCTTTGTGATAAATGAAGGTGGTATCATCAAGAATGTCCAGCATTCCCAACTTTTGCGCGCGACAGGAGAAGTCGTTTTCCTCCCCATATCCTTTGCCGAATGCATCACCGTCAAAGCCTTTAAGCGCCGTTATTGCAGTGCGCGTAATGTAGGTGCAGAACCCCACACAGGTTGGAAGCTCGGGATACTCAGAAACACTCACAGACTCGATCAGCGCAGCCTGTTCGTTAACGGAATAGCCCGGCAACAGCGGATTATCGAGACAAAAACGCGGAACGGAGCAGATGGTTCCGTTATTCGTGAAAGGAGTAACTGTTGCGACATTTGGGCGTGAGTAAGCCGCTTTGGCGAGTTTCTGCACCCAACCGGGAGTAACTTCGGTGTCACTATTTAAAAGTATGACATCATCCTGCCCGCTTAGCTCCAACATGCCGCGATTGCAGGTTCGGACGAAGCCAAGGTTTTCCTTGTTTCGTTCCAAGTGCAGACGTTTATCCGCCAGTATCTCAGCAGAAAGGTACTCGGCGAGTTTGCCGACGGGACTGCAATCATCGATTACCAAAATCTTGCAATCTGCCGGGCTGTAGGCCAAGACGCTTATGAGGCAACTCTGGGTTTCCTCAAAGGCATTATAAACAGGAACGATTACCGTGACCGCGGGCTGCACACTATTGCTCTACGGGAAATCTAAACTCGACATTCTGCATATCTAGCCCCCTCGGAAAGTAGGGGTCTTTGAATGTAGCAAGTTTGTGCCGGGCGCGCAGCTGAGTCAAATCTGCGGGAAACTTGCTTAAATCGGTCAGCTTTTCGAAGGCTTCTCTTGGCATACCTATTTCAGCAAAAGGGGTAAGCAACAACCTTCCCCCCTGACTGGCGAGACTTAGCGAAAGTTCAACATCCTGCGCCACCGCAGACTGATACGGCAGCGCCAAGGCCCCCACTTCACGAAGCTCCGAACGGCGGAAAACCAAACAGCGCGAGCTTAACGCGCTCACATTGTGCATGCACATCATGCGGGCACCGTAACCCGGATCAGATAGAGCGCATCCGTAAAAGTTATTACCAACCTTCTCACCGGCTATAGAGTACCCAGCGCACAGCAGCGTCCGATCGGCCTGATTAATAATTTTGGGACCTGCAGCAGCAACACCGCTGCGTCCAGCCTGCGAGACTAATTCCTGTAACCACAACTCCGATCGAGGATGAAGGTCTGAGTCGACCAGCGCGATGTACTCTGCCGCAGTCTCAGCTATCGCCTTCTTCCAAGCCTCCCCTCTGCTGACGAAAGCCTCACCTTCCAGAATTTTTGCTCGCGCATACTTATCTTTGGCGGGTACCGCAGCCCCCGCCAATACAATTTCAGATACAGATTTTCCGATACCCTTCAGGATTCGATCGACATCACGGCTGCTAAGCGATCTACTCTCGGACGTAATAACCACACACACCGAGGGCCAAGCGGGAAGCTCACGCTGCAAGCGGTAAATCCCCAACATTCGAGAGTTTTCAACCGCAGCGTATTTCTCATTGCGGCGAAGAACGGCTTCGGTCAACGCACGACGACCAGCATTAAATGCATACGGCTTGGCATGAATGTTACTGGCCACCGAGTTTAGGTGCATGCGCCAATGATACAGAATTTTAGGAATGTGGCGGATTCTCTGCGTACGTTCCGTGAAGCGCAACGCAAGATCGTAATCCTGACTGCCCTCCATGCCCTTACGAAAGCCACCAACGTCCATGACAATGCGACGCCGATACACCGAAAGATGCCCGATATACATGAAAGAAAGAAAATAGTCGGGCGACCATTCCGGCTTGAAGGCGGGCTGGCAGCGCTTCCCCAAATTATCGAGCTTATCCTCATCGGAATAAATCATATCCGTCGAAGAATCTCGATTTAACTCGAGCGCCATTTCATAAAGTGCGTGCGGAGCGAGGCAATCATCGTGATCGAGCAATGCAATGTAGTCCCCCGAAGCGAGGGCTAATGCCGAGTTGGAAGACTCAGAGATATGGCCATTCTGCGTACGAAAACACACTTTGACGCGCGCATCTTCTCGCGCATGACGTTCTATAACCTGCCTAATAAGCGGATTCTTTGAAGCATCGTCAGCGATGCAAAGCTCAAGGTAGGGGTAGGCCTGCTCGCGGACCGACTGTATGGCCTGATCGAGCCATTCGGGCTTCACTTCATACACGGGAAGAATAACAGAAAACACAGGCTTATAGGTAAGCTGCGCGCTGGCACGTCTGTACTCACTCAATTGCTCGGCACTCGGATCATGCCTGGAAATCCATTCAAGATAACGGGAATCTTCCCGCTGGGTATCGCGACGAAAAAAATATGCCCGCCCCGGCGGGGTCTTTAGCAAAGCCGCCTTTAAGACCCATTTCGAACGATCCTTAAGCTGCTGCGCCAAAGAAGTTAAATGTGAGCGAAAACTCGGCGCAGTCGTCGTAGGACCAACGTCTAGTTCTTGCTTTGCCTTTGCTGCGTCGACCATAGCCTATGAGCGATCTAGATCTAATGGAGCCAACTCT
>JAFLCA010000211.1 GCA_017302875.1 Deltaproteobacteria bacterium | reverse complement strand
GGCAACTGCGATACTAAATCCTGGAAATGGAATGGAGGCCGGCGATGTGGTAAATCCGAAGGGAGGGGGGTCGCCCGGCACATAATCTGGATAGCCGACTGCCGGCTGCCAAAATCCTACGCGTACCGCGATATCCTGATCGGCAGTTCCCAACCACAAATTTTTGACCTTGGCCCGAAATTCGCAGAGCACGGTATTCCCAGCGTTTGTCAAATTATTGAGCATCGTTTCTGGGTATTTGTCGCTCATTTGCGCGCCGCCTGCGGGGGCAGGATTTTCAGGAATACTGGACAGCACATCCCCCTGAAACATGCACTTAGTGGAACCGGAACAGAAAGAAGTGCCTCCGCAAACGCTTGCATCACTCGAGAAAAAATTAGGTCCGGAGCATAAACTTTGAGCCGAGTCCGCCAGGAAAGGCGGATTGACTAGATGGTCGGCCCCCTGTGCGCCAGAAGCAAACCCGGATGGAAAAGCGAAGTCTTCGGGCATAGTCGGCGCAATTAGCGTTGCGCTCACTAATTCGATTCGCGAAGGAAGGTTTTCAGCAAACGAGTTCACCCGTGTAGCGAATTCGCGTGCGATATTGATTTGGGCACCGATATGCCGATCCGCTAAATCGGAGCAAATCTCATTGACTTCTGTGCGCAGGTCAACCGAAGCGTACTTAACGATAGAGGCATTGACTCCGAGCACGATGAGTACGGTCAAAATTCCAAGAGAAATAACCGCCAACAGCGGGATAACCACGCCGTGTTCTTTTGAGTACTTAGATTGATGGGCGTTCAATTGTGGCTACCAGTTCTGAAAGTAATTTGTTTTTTTGCTGAGAAAACAAGTAGGGAGGATCCCCCGGTCGGATTCCCGGTAATTTGTCCAAGAATTCGAGTCAAAGGACCTATAATAAAATTTGCTGGTCGATAATCACATTGGAGCCCTAGGCGATCAGTTGGGGGTGGCAAGAGATTCCCGCTCCCATCGACATAGGGGTCAAGACTTCCATCTTCTGGATTTAGAAAACGACAGCCAACGCAGCCAGCAGGGTCAGTCGAAGAATAAGGGTCGCAGGGATAGCGGACTGACCCGCCAAGGCTTTGCCGAAGGCTCTCATGCACATAAATCAGGGCGAAAATGTATGGTTTGGGCAGGCTACCAAGCGGTAGACCTCCAAATACTTTGGAAGTACCGTCCACAGAGTCGTAAAACTCTTCCCCCCAATCGGAAGGCCCAGGAGCGTTATGTGCTAGTACTGGTTTTAAAGCGGGGTCTGGACTGCCACCAGACCATGCTTGAACCGCAGGGAGGATGCCGGTTGATGAATTCATGAGGAAGAAGTCGCTTCGTGTTGCTGCTGCCCGCAGCCCGCCGCCCAACGAGGTCGATAGCGTGGCTTTCTCGTGAAAGGAGATTCCTAACCAAATTACAAAGAGAATAAAAAAGAGAAATAACGGCAGGATAATTGCCGTTTCAATCAGGGTCGCTGCGCGCTGATCGAGCACACGCGCTCTAAATTGCGCGCTTGCCTTCGATGGTAGAAAAGTACGCAGCATAACCTACATTACCTAATTACCGACGCCAAAAGGTAAACCGTCTGCGCAATTTCAAATTGCAAAGAGAGCTAAGCGGCTAAATGGCCTACCTAGCTACCAAATCCCGATCCATAGCTTGCCGTAAAGTAATCAGGCTGAAAGCCTGCCTTACGTACCGCTTGAAGTCCTTTGGTTTTTCGAAGCTGCAGATCTTCATATTCACTGGCGATAAAAAAATCCTTGGGGAGGCATTCTGCCGCGGCAGCCGCTTTGACTTTATCAAGAACGAACGGAGAATCCGTTGCGTCGCCGAAGGTTCCCGCGCATCCCGCTCCGGTATTTGTCATGCAATTTCCAACGAAAGTTAACGTGACCGCGCAGGCTGCGCCCGGCGACCCGGAACTGTCTGTCTGAATCGCTTGTGCACGGGCAGCCAGTCCAGAATTTTCAGTTAAACTTTTCGCCAGAGTGACCGCATTGGCTTCCGAGATTGTGGTGTCTACAACTTGCCCACCTTGCCCAAGTTTACCAACTGATAGCCCTAGGGTAGTGGCAAGTCCAACAGCTTCACGTCCCTGAGTCACCTGGTACTGACGGTTAGTTGCTGGTACGAGCCAGAAAATAATCCCCACTATTACAATCCCGGCCGCCAAAAGTATAAACGCCGCTTCAACCATGGCTACGCCAAGTTCGGAGTCAGGAGCACTAGATCTAACAAGATGATTACTCATTCACTTCACCACTAATAGCTAAGCGACCGTCGAGGCGGGAGTTAAAGCTCAGCTTCAATTTATTATTTGATATGTCGGGTATTGCAATGGTTAAAAGATCGTTGACGGGCGGGAAGGATTTCTCAAAAAATCGCTAGCTTCCAAACCGAATTTCCACCCATAAGTTCGTCAACTTATTGTACTTTATTTTCTGTTCCTTCTCAAGCCATGCGGCTCACCGAAAGTGTAGGGTGTTTGCTCCCTGGCCAAAGACTCCCATCATACTTGGGGTAGCCCAGTAGACCTCCTGAGTCGGTGAAGTAGAGTGCCAATCTGGGTGGAAGGAAAAATTCACTAAGGTAAAGATATCACTAGAAAATTCTATGGTTCCCGTTTCAATCTTGGCGGTTCGAACCGGACTCCAGGCCGAGCACGCGTTAAGCGAGGCAAAGTGACGGGTAAACAGCCTTAGGCCCACCCAAGGGCTCAGGTTGGGGACAAAGTGAATATTCGGCGAGCGCAGATTAAGTTCGTCTGGTGCTGCGTTTAGGAATATCACAGGCCGATCAAAGCGCGCCCACTCATCATAATCAGACTGAGTTGGCTGGGACAGGCCTCCCCACGAAACGATAAATCCCCCAAAGTTATCTAGGTCTGCGAGGGGGACGGTGTTGCTGCTTCTCACCGAGTGCACAACCGGACAATCGATCAGGCGCGCATCTGAATACCAAAGTTCTGCAAATTCACGGAACTTTAGTCCACCGCGCTCAATGAAGAGCATCGGTTTGCTCGTTGATTCTAGGATTAGTGAATTTGCATTTCTCAAGCGGAACACTGAGTACATCCCGCTGCGAAATTCCAGGACTACCTGCGGCAGTGATTCCAAAGCGCGCGTGCTGCTTTGGAGGGCAGTGATGATATATTCGACTCCGTACAAACGAAGGCGGCGCAACATGGCCTGAGGCCCGCTGGAGCGGAACGGCTCAAATCCTGCCATGTTTGTGCGCCCCCAGAGCAGGTAGTCGGACCAACCGGGGACGTTCGTCAGGCCGAACATTGTAGGATTAATGAAGCTAGCCGACAGTGCCGATTCCGCCAGGAGGCCCGGCAGTACTGGCAGATTCAATTGCAGTGGAATCTGCGAAGAGAAGAAGTGAGAGGAGCCAAGCGCTCGGAATAGTGACTCTCCAGTATCTACGGCGATTCGGCCCGTCGGGTGCTGGGTTCCTAAATATGCGATCACCTTCGCTGCGTCGGCGGCACTGCGATACTGGTCGAGGTGTAAGGAAAAAGTGAGGTCGCGGCGAGGTTGTTGACGCAGTGGATCCTTGAACGTGCCGCCCTGCGGTTCCATGCTGAATTGATAAAATGAAACGATAACAAGGGCGATGGACGCAAATCCCAGAGTGGCTCGGCTAAGCAAGGCGAAGGGCCGTTTGTGCACTCTTTGGCGCAGGCTTTCTATGATTGCTTGAGCGCCGACTGCTGATAGAAAAATTTGCAGCAAGAATACCGGCTGGGTGAAGCGATAGGTATGCATTCCCTCGCGGAAAATTTCGGTCAATATGTTGCGGGGCAGTAGAAGCAGAGAGGCAAGATACACACCAGGAAAAAAGTAACGCCGCTGCCTTATTGAGACAAGAACGCCAGCGCAAGTACAGATTAGAAAAAAAACTCCCTGGTAGGGAAACGTCAACAGGATAAGCGGAAGCGAAACTAAGAACCCATGTTGCTCTCCCCCCAGATAAAAATATCGGGGGCGCAACGAAAAAGTCTTTATCACCTCGGGATCAAAAACATTGGGGAAGAGAACGAGGAATGGGTCTGGAATAACACCCGGTAGCCCAAGCGTCACTCCGCTGCTGTAGGGGAACGACTCTACGAAAGGAAGAATCCACCACGAAGTCAGCAGGAGGCTTCCCAGTGAGGCGACAAGAATTTGCTTTCGTGGAGCGTTCTCCCGGAATAAGAAGAAGAGCGCCGTAAACCAGAAGGCAAACATCGAAAGTGGGATGTGAGTGAGAATAATTGCGGTGGTAGTCAGACATACCAAGGCTACGTTTTGGGGCGTAGCTGAAACCCTCAATCTCTCCAGCGTCCCGATTAAGAGCGCCAGCAAAGCGGTGGCCATGAAACTGGCCGGTAATCCAATCGCAAAAAGATCTAATAGTCCGAGTGAATAATGGGCAGTTTCACGAGGTAGAGCTAAAAAGAGTAGGCCAAAAAAGAGCGTCCACGAGGCGATTGCGCGAGAGAAACAAATTCGCGCAGTGACGTAAGTAGCGAGTAAGAAGAAGAGCGGAAGAAAAAAGAGGAAGAGATTAAAGGCAAGGAGAAGGGGGATGTACCCAAACGAAAAAATATGAGGCAGCAAGGCCGCAACGAAAAAAAGAGGAGGGTAGAGCACAAAAAGCGGGCAACCGCCGTACCAGTTGTAATCATAGCCCGACAATTGCCCCTGCTTGAGGAACTCCCACATTTTGGTGACGAGATAGAAATGGGAAGTGAGGTCCCAGCCGGCAAGCGGCCTTTCAGAAGCTACCGAGCCTAAGTGCCAAACAAGAAAAAGGATCGAAAATACCAGTAATGCAGCATCTTCGTGTCGAAGCGCGGCGCGCGCGTGTGCGAACAAATTTTTTTGAGGATTTTCCACCAAATCCCGGCTTTATTGCGAGATACAATGCTAAGCGAGGGAAGGCTCCGATCAGCGCAAATAGCGTAAATCGAAACATGACTATTGATCCAGCCAAAGTGAGCTATTGCTCTATTGCTGGGGAACCGACTTGGAATTATCTGGGGGCGCCGAGTCTCTTACTGCTCGCTTACGTTAGCACCATAATTACCTGAAAGCACTTGCTGCGATGAAGATTGTTGCCCTAGTTGACCGACTTGTGCGCTCGTGGCAGCCCGTACAGTCAATACCTGTGTCGAAACTCGCGGTGATTGATACGGCGCTTTCGGTGCGGTGGTTTTAGTGTCAGTCATGGCGAATCCTCCCATTAAGTGTGCTTATTATAGCATGATTCTAGCTGTTCGCATAACTTGACCACGGGTGGATCCGTGCCTGGGCAAGAAGGCTTTAAAATTCAGGCTACTAAGCCATCCGATAGGTGAATCTCCCGGTTGATCCAGGGATAGCTTTGGCCATGCTCGACTAGTATGAGGGCACTGCCCCGTGCAAGATAGTTCTGCACCCGCTTTGCTGCCACTTCTAAACTCATGGAATCGAGGCGTGAGACGACCTCATCGAGGAGGATTAATTTGGCTCGCGATGACAGTGCAAGATGCACCAATAATTGGGTGCGTTGACCTGGGGTTAAAAAAGCTGCTTTCTCATCGAGGCGGAGGTTGCCGAGAAAGTGATGCAGGGACTCGGTTGCTTCGGTCGGTGACATACCAAAGCAAGCAGTTATGAAGCGTAAAGACTCGCGGAGCGGAAGCTCATCAAAGAAATAAGCATGCGGAGTA
>JAFLCA010000210.1 GCA_017302875.1 Deltaproteobacteria bacterium | reverse complement strand
GAGAGGATAGTCCGGAAAGTTTGCGCCTAATCGAGAGCTATCTGAAGGCGCTCTCGCTTGAATGTCATTGCGTTTCTGATGGGCAAGCGCTCCTCGCCTTAGCGCGGCAGCATACCTTTGATTTGCTGATAGTCGATATTGGTCTGCCCATGCTTGATGGCCTCGAAGTGGTCAAGACGCTGCGCGCAGAGGGAGTGAGCTGTCCTATTATCTCCATTTCAGCCAATTGTGCGCCGCAGGATCTTGAGCGCTATTCGGCGGCAGGTTTCACGGAGACAGTTGGAAAGCCCTTCAAGCGCCAGCAATTCATTGAAACGGTCGCACGGCTGATTTCGTCTGCTGAAGGTCAGCAAGATCTGGATGCCGAGCACGAAGCAGGCTGGGGTGCTTTGGCGGATCAATTCGCCGAAGGGCTGCCTCAAAAAGTAGCCGAGCTCTTCGAGGTTCTTGAGAAGCAGGACTTTGCCCGATTGATATTTCTCGTTCATCGCATACGCGCTGCCGGCATGTTCGGATTTGATGAAGTGAGCAAGTTGTGCGCGCAGCTTGAGGCGGCGCTTTCTGCTCGAGATGTTTCGCGAGTCGAGGTCTTGCTGCATGAGCTTTCGGCGTCAGTCGACAAGATTCAGCAGCCCAAGAACGCCCATTAAGACTTTTTCTTCGGCGACACGCACAAAAATTCCCTCTCTTCCGATAAGAGGTCATGCGCCTTTTCGCTTTCCTATGCTGCCTGGCTTTTCTTCCGTGTGCGGTTGCTGCGCAGGTACAGCAGTGTGCAGGTATATGGGTCGATCGCCCCTGCGATATGCCGCAGCTTAGCGGGAACCAGGGATACAGCGATACGCAGCGCGTCGAGAATGCAAAGGAACAAATCGTCGCTGACCTGGCGCGCTTTGCGCAGCGGGTACAACGGGAGCTTGGGCGGACCGATTTTGAGGCCGATGGGGTAGGTGATTTCTGCCGCAATCCGCAGGTGAGTGTTGAAGAGTGCCGTGCCCGAGCATTGCGCGCTGACAAGTCCTTGCTGTCTTCGCTACAGACTTTCTCTCGAATTCGGCAGCGCGCCCTGGAGCTGACGCAGCGTCAGCAGGAGATTGCGCTGCGTCGGGAGCGTCAATTGCGAGATCTTAAGAAGAAACGAACGAAGAATTCCTAGCTGAAGATTCCACCCTCATGGATTACCGAGAGCTGCTCACGTAAATCCGAGAGCTGCTCATTCCAGTATCCGGGAGTATTGAATTGCGGAAAGGTTCTCTGGAATGCCGGGTCTTGCCAGCGCTTGGCAATCCACGCGCTGTAATGCACAAAGCGCAGGGCACGCAGGGGCTCGATCAGGCGCAGCGTCTCTCGGTCGAAACTGCGCATTTGTTCATAAGCACCTAAGAGGATCTGTAGCTGTCGGCGAGTCTCTTCGTCGCGCCCTGGCAGTATGAGCCAAAGATCCTGAACGCAGGGGCCGATCACCATATCGTCAAAGTCGAGCAAACAGGGACCGGCGCCGGTCCATAAAATATTGCCGAAGTGGCAATCGCCGTGAATACGCTGATATTCGACGCCGCTAAACCAGGGAGTCACGAGGGTGCAGATCTCCTCCACGACGCGCTTGTAGTAGTCGCGCATTTCTAGCGGCAGAAATCCTTGATCGTAGAGCAGACGCAAGTTCTGCAGTCCGTACAGTTCGGGCGTTAACTTCAGGCGGTGGCGGCTAGGCTTCGTGCGCCCGACGGTATGCAGACGCGCCAGCAGTCTGCCGATTCTTTCAAGGTCCTCATCTTTTAGTTCATCCGGTGAGCGCCCGCCAATCTTAGGAAACACGGCGCACCAAATTTCGCTGCCCTCGACTTTTCGAATGGTCGAACCATCCGGGAAGGGAAGCGGCGCGGCAACTGGAATGTCGGCGGCGCTTAGGTCCGCCAAAAACTCGTGCTCTTCGAGAATCTGCTCTTTTGACCAACGTCCCGGGCGATAGAATTTCACCACGCGGAAGAGGTCGAAGCGGCTCTTGATGGCTGATTCATCTTCCACTTCGATTTCTACCTCATAGACACGGTTCTCCATGCTATTAAGCGCAAGGCAACGTCCGGTGCAGCGCAGCCCCGTAGCTGCCTCAACTGCTTCGAGAATGCGCTCAGGGGTGAGTTCGTAGAAATATTTAGTGGTTTCGTCGAGCATTTTTAAGCTTTTAAGAAGGCTTGCCTGGTCGGTATCGTCTCATAGTGGAGACTGATTTGCCACCGCAGAGCGCCAAGGCTTGGGCGCGGGGTTTTTTAAAGAAGCCTGATGCGCTAGGCTGCGGGCATGTTCGATGTGGCCTGTGAAACTTTATTCCATTTTCTAGAGAAGGAATCCGAGCTGTTGCATTCAGCGACGGACGCGCTCTTTTTGCGTGCTCAAGTGTGCCCGCAGCTCGCGCTGTTCTCTCAGAAGCAGCTGACCTGCCAACAAACCTTCAAGCCGCACTTCGACGCCTTAGTCTTGCGCGGTCTGCATGCCGTCACTGATTTTTCAGGTGCCGTTGATGTGAGCCTTTGTCTGGGGTCAAAACAGCGTGACGAGAACTTCATTCTCTTTGCGGCAGGCATTGACGCACTGCGCCACGGCGGAACCTTCCTGAGCTGTCTCCCGAAAGATTTAGGGGCCGGCAGGTTCGAGAAGGAGCTGCATAAAGTTGGCGGGCAGCCGCTTTCCTACGTCAAGAACCACTGTCGAGTATTCGGTATAACGAACGACGGTACGTGCAAGCCGGAAGTTCTCGAACAGTGGCGTAGCTTGGCTCGAATGCAAACCGTCTCCGGCACTTGCTTGCTTTCGCGGCCCGGTGTGTTTGGTTGGGATAAGATAGACCAAGGATCGCAGTTACTTGTTTCGCAGCTCCCCGCGCTCCGTGGCAGCGTTGCGGCTCTCGGCAGCGGCTACGGATTCTTATCACAGCACGTCCTTCAAAGCAGCGAGCTGCGTGAGCTACATCTCTTTGAGGCAGAAAAAATTGCGCTCGATGCTTCGCGAGAATCCTTATTGAGAGATCCGCAGGCGCCCAAGCTGCACTTTCATTGGCACGATGTGAGCTCTGGGCTACCCGAGAAAAGCTTCGATGCGATTGTAACGAACCCGCCCTTTCATACTGGAAAACAGGTCAATATT
The DNA here is from genome assembly GCA_017302875.1 of Deltaproteobacteria bacterium. Taxonomy (GTDB): domain Bacteria; phylum Bdellovibrionota_C; class UBA2361; order UBA2361; family JAFLCA01; genus JAFLCA01. Next base: position 2,610 of record JAFLCA010000210.1, on the reverse strand, counting down.
GCGCTGGGTGAGAAATTTATTCAGGTAGCTGCGCGAGCGCTAAAGAAAGAGGGAGCACTCTATCTCGTTGCTAACTCAAGTTTGCCGTATGAGCGCACTTTGCAAAAACATTTCCGTGTCTATGAGCAACTCATTTCTCAGCGCGGGTTCAAGGTTTTAAAGGCTGTCCTATGATTCGACTTGATCGCCTGCTTTCGAATCGGGGCTACTGCTCTCGCAGTGAGGTCAAAGATCTCATTCGACACGGCTACGTGCTGGTCAATGGCGAGAAGCCCAAAGGCGCAGATGCCAATGTAGACCCAGCCACCGTCACCTTCGAAGGCGAAGCGCTCGACCCCGGCGAAGGTTTGATTCTCATGCTGCATAAGCCAGCTGGATACACCTGCAGTCACAAAGAACTGGGAGAGGTAATTTACGATCTACTTCCGGAGCGCTACTCGCGCAGGAATCCACCGCTGTCCTCGGTGGGAAGGTTAGATAAGGACACGACGGGGTTGTTGTTAGTCACTGATGATGGCGCGCTCCTGCATAAATTGACTTCTCCGAAGTACAAAGTTGCGAAATTGTATGAGGTCGAACTTGAGAGCGATTTGCGCGGAGACGAAAAGGCGCTATTTGCTAGTGGAACGCTCGTGCTTGAAGACGAAGAAGATGCGCTCGAGCCGGCTGAGCTTTCAATACTAGATAGCCGTCATGTCACTCTTTCCATCACTGAAGGGCGTTACCATCAAGTTAAACGCATGTTTGAAGCGGTCGGCAATAAAGTGCTACGCCTACATCGCTCAAAAATCGGCGAGTTAACGCTCGAAGGTCTGCCGGAAGGTGAATTTCGCGAACTAACGGAATCTGAGGTGCAGCTCGCCCTAAAGGCGCAAGACTAAGCGGCCGTGAGTTGCTCAAGACTTTGCAGTACGCGTTGCGTATCTGACAGCGTGTGAGCCGGAAAATTCGCAATTCGAATATGTTGATCCTTGAATTTTCCGTAGCCTGAGCCGACGTGTAATCCCTGCTTGCCGAGTGCCTTGATAATGGTAGAGGCATTCGCGCAGGCTGCCGAAATTACCGTGCGTGAGCGCATGCGAGGATTCTTAACAAAAGCCGAGAATGATTTGCTGCGGTCAAGGAAGTCGTAGATGAATGCGGCTCGTTCGTCGATTCCCACGCGAATCTTATCCATGCCGGTTGCTACGAATGCTTCGCAGACTTTGCCGAGCAAATAGATACCGAGCACATTTGGCGTTTCAGGGGTCTGGTTCTTCTCGGAAAAAGAAACAAGTGTCGGGAAATTATGGTACGTGCCGACCGATTGGCCGAGACGCAAAATATCGGCGCTCTTTTCAAGACAAAAGTCGTTTACTAACAACACGCCGAGCCCAGCAGGCAAACCGAAACACTTCTGTACGGAGAAGAAGACAGCGTCCAGGTGCTCGTAAGACAAAGTCGGGTAGGGGGCCGAAGACACGATATCAAGGGCCAGCAGTTTTTTCGGATAGCGCTGCTTGAGGGATTGCAGGTCTTCAGGTTGAAGCATGACACCGGTGCTGGTCTCGTTGTGCGTCGCGCAAATCAGCTCGGTTTCCTTGGGAATATCCACCGAGCCAAAATCGAAACCTTCACCATATGGAGCACGTAATTCGTGCGTCGTGCGGTCTAATTCCTGCGCGGTCTGTAGGAAGCGTTCCGCAAATGCTCCGTTCACGAAATGAAAAGTATGCTTGGCAGAGCAATTCTGAATGATGCGCTCCATGCCTTCCGTGGCCGAGCCTAGGAAGAAGACGTGAAAAGACGCTGGTGCTCCAAGAACCGCGCGCACACCGTCGGCAGCGGCAGTGTAGATTTTCTCGAACTGCCCCGAGCGGTGCGAAATGGAAGGGATATTCTGCGCCAGAGCTTCTTGCAAAAATTCCGGCACACCTGGATGCAATTGGCTTGGCCCGGGGGTGAAGAATACCTCTTTCATTCCCTTGCTCCTGCTTAGTACAGCACTCTGAATTTGATGGTGTCGCGCACGTTGCGCAGCTCATCGACAATCTTGCTGTTGTATTTTTTGTTCACGTCGGTGATCACGTAGCCGATTTGATCGCTGGTCTTTAGGTACTGGCCAAGAATATTAATCTTTCCATCGGCGAGGATGCGGTTGATCTCGGCAAGGATACCCGGCACGTTCTTGTGCACGTGTAGGAAGCGATGCGCGCGCTGCAGCAATGGTAGCTGAATGTTCGGGAAATTCACGCTCGAGAACGAGGAGCCGTTATTAATGTATTCAATCATGCGTGCAGCGACGTATTCGCCAATATTGCGCTGTGCTTCCAGGGTACTGCCGCCGATGTGCGGAGTGAGAATTACGTTCGGTAATCCACGTAACTCTGAAATAAACTCTTCTTTGTTGCTCAGCGGCTCATAGGGGTATACGTCAACCGCAGCTCCAGCGAGCCTCCCGTTCTTGATGTGCTGAGCCAGTGCTGCGACATCGACGATATGTCCACGGCTTAAGTTTAGGAAAATTGAACCCTTTTTCATGAGCTGGAATTCTTCCTCGCCCATCAGGTTGCGATTGCTTTGCCGTCCATCGACATGCAGCGTCACGATGTCGGCCACCTCGAGCAACTC
>JAFLCA010000021.1 GCA_017302875.1 Deltaproteobacteria bacterium | reverse complement strand
ACCTGACAAAGAATTGACTCCACGCGCGCAGGAGATCCTTGACCTTTCGCGCATGGCAGCAAAGCTCAAGCTGCGCGGCTCGCTCGATGTGACGATTTGTAATTTCACAGTCACCGCGCAGGCCGAAGACAGTGCGCCGGACTGGCAGACAGAAGTCGAAGTGACCCCGCATATCACCGGTCCAAATTTTGATCATACATTTCGCTCGACCGTGCTATGGCCATCGCTGGCGAGTGGCGCGAGCGTCTTCACTGAAGCCTACGCTGACCCGTTCTTTTTTAAGGAGCCGGGCCGCTATGCGATGGATCTCGATGTAAAAGTTACTGCCCAAGATAAGAATCTGCAAGGCGAGTCGGTGTACCGCCGAGTGCAGGGCGCTGCGATTCTAGGCGAAGGTGGCACATGGCAGAATGTCGAGATGACTGAGACTACTGCTCAGGCCGATGTCGCTCGCATTCGGGATGCGATCAGCTCAAATCAGCTTCCTTTGGCAAAACAGATTGATCATCCTCTTCGTGAGAAAAGTTTTCCGAATCTGCCGCTTCGAAGTGCGGATGGCATGGTCGCCCAAATTGCTGACGCGAAATTTTTTGCGAGCAAGGAATTTACAATCATCAAAGCTTCCTTTGTCGGCTGTCCGCCCTGTGTTTTGGCCGAGCCCCGAATGGAAACGCTCAGTGAATATCCGGGAATCCAAGCGCTCACCTTGGTTGCTCAAACAGCAAGAGATGTGGAGCTACAGAAAATTGCACCACGTTACCTTGTAGAGTTGAAGGGCCGCGAGTATTCGCATCCATGGTTTATTATCGATTCAAATGCGCTCGCGGCGTTGAGCGTGGAGGGTTTTCCGACGTATTTCATTGTCGACAATCGCGGCAAAGTCTTAGATACGCGCGCCGGCGGTGCTATTACCCCGGAATACGTTAGGGGCCTTTCAAGAGATCAAGCTCGTAAATAGTTTGAGGCAGGGGGAGGGAAATGCTCTTTGTGGAGACTTGACATAATTCGTATGGTGGGTTAAAAGTACACTATATGCCGAGCCGTGCTAACGACCCTACGTCGAACCTCTCGAAAGCCTTACTGCGGCTAAGTTTGCCGCTGGTGCGCTTCGCGTTGGCGCGCGGCTTTCGCTTCCAAGAGATGGTCGAGGTTTTGAAGGGCGCTTTTCTTGCCGTCGCCGCAGAGGAATTGGCGGGGAAAAATCTTGCCGCTAACGCTAGCCGACTGTCTGTTCTTACCGGGCTGCAACGAAAAGAGGTAGCGAAGTTAACCAAGGTACAGGGCGAGGCGCCTGCGAGTCCGAATCTCTTGAACCGGATTGTCGGTCGCTGGCAGACCGACAAGCGATTCGCAGGCGCCGCCGGCAAGCCGCGTGCACTTAAGTTCGAGGGCGCCGAGAGTGAGTTTGCGGAGCTCGTGCGTTCGGTTAGCGCGGATACAAATCCCTACACGGTACTCTTTGGGCTAGAGCAGTCAGGCAGTGTCAAGAAAAAGGGCGCGTACCTCAGTTTGCAGAGCTCAGTTTATGACGTTTCCAAGAACTCCCTCGAAGGTCTCGAACTTCTCGCGATGGACTCCGACAGTTTGCATCGAGCAGTTGAGGAAAATCTCTTTTCTCCCTCAGCGATACCGCAGCTACACATCACCACGCTCTATGACAATGTCTGCGTCGACAGCCTTGATCTTTTGCGTTCCTGGCTTCTGAACAAAGGAGCAGACTTTCATGAAGCAGCCCGCGAATTCATCGCAAAACACGATAAGGATAGTAATGCAAAGCTTGCCAACAGAAAGGGCGGCGGAAAAGTCAGGCTTTGCACATTTAGTTTCACTGAGCCTGAGGAGTCCCATGAGTAGAATGATAGCAGTGTCTGTCTTAGTAGTCGGCGTCGTTCTTCAGGCCGGGTGTGGCGGAGGCAGCATGGGCACCGGCGTGCCGCCTCGCACGTTGCAAGCTAAAGCGATTGAAAAGTCTGAAACTCCAAAGTTTCCTGCCTGGCTCAAATTCCGACCGGGACCTTGTTTAACCTCACAGGCCGGAAAGGAGGTTCCAGTGGAAGTTGAAAGTGAACTGGGAGCAGCGACCCCCTTGGAGCAGCGCGCGGAGGTATGTTCGTTCGTAGTGTCCGTTCAGGCGCAGTCACTCACCGTGCGCTCGACCTGGCTGCATGACGGCGAAACAATTTCGTATCGGCTTGAGAAGGTGCTTTGCAAGAATGGCGCCGCGCACGCTCTTTCGGCAAGCAGCGCGATGGTGCAACTCAGTTCAGTCGAGGTGCCACAGGTTTCGATATCTCACGAATCGTACCTGCGCCTGACACTGACACGAGCAAATGGGGAAAACTTGGCTTTGGTGCTAGGTTCCGATCAATCAGTTCAATGTAAGGAGACACGATGAAAATTATATACCTAACCGTAGCTGCTCTAGTTCTCGCTTCTTGTTCTTCTGCGGGGAGATCGCTCAATAAACTTCATTCTACCGAGGAGCGTCAACTGACGCTCGGAATCGTGCAGAAGGAGATCCGTCGCGGCATGACGCAAGCTGAAGTGGCAACCGCTTTGGGCTCCCCGAATATCGTCTCGAAAGACTCCATGGGCCAAGAAACGTGGATCTACGATAAGTTCGCCACTGAAGCCTCGTATGCAAATGAGCAGGGAGGAGCCGGGTTGCTTGGCGCTGTCGGTGGAATGGCCGGCTCAGTGCTCTTGCTCGGGGTTCCATCGGCGCACTATGAAAGCTCTTCGGGAGCCAGTGCCACCACGCAGCGAACGCTGACGGTGGTAATTAAGTTCGATACTCAAAATAGAGTCGATCTTCTGAATTATCATTCAAGCAGATTCTAACGCGAGGCTTTATGCGAATCCTATCTTTGGCCGCTGCTGTGAGCGTGGCAATTGCGACTTCCGGCTGTGTGCCGCCAACTGCGTTGCCGCCCCGCAGTGCTCTGCAGATCCGAGAGATTCAGACGCGCAACTTTGGAACGGCCGATACGCGTTTGGTAATGAAGGCGGTCTTAAACGCCTTGCAGGATGAAGGCTTTGTGACGCGAAACGCCGTTAGCGATTTGGGATTGATTACGGCGACGAAAGAGGAGGACACAGAGCAGCAGTCGGCGGTTCTGTTCAATACGCTATTTATGGGACGAGACGCGGTCTGGCCAAAGTCTTCAATCATCGAAGCCACCATCAACGTGACTGAGTTTGGAAAGGAGACTCGCGTGCGAGTTTCCTTTCATCAGAAGATGCTCGACAATCGCGGCGGTACCATGAGTGTCACGGAAGTCGATAGCCCGGGTGTCTACCAAGACTTCTTCTCCAAGGTTGATAAGAGCGTCTTCTTGCAAGGCGCTAAGATATAGCCTCGCACCAGTCCCTGGAATGACATAAAATCTCTGTGACTTCAACGGCTTAGTGGGGACAAGCGCGGGTTATGCTTAAGCATTTGCCCTATGCTAGAATGTCGGCGCACTTCCGTTGAGTATTTCACCACGAGAAATCTGATATCGAGGCTGTGATGAAGGGAATTTCTGTCATTGTCCCAGTGTATAACGAAGAAGACAACGTAGCTGAGAGCTATGCCGAGATTTCGCGCGTCCTACGTTCGATGGGCCGCGAATATGAAATCCTCTTTGTCGACGACGGTTCTCGGGATCAGACGCTTGCGCGTTTGCAAGCGGTCTCGCGTGGTGACACGTCGGTTCGTATTATTGAGTTCCGTCGCAACTTCGGACAAACCGCAGCGATGGCAGCCGGATTTGACCATGCCCGTCTTGATATCGTTGTAACGCTTGATGGCGACTTGCAAAACGATCCTGCTGAGATTCCTGCCATGGTGGCCAAGCTCGAGGAAGGCTATGACCTCGTCGCCGGGTGGCGCAAGAACCGCCAAGACAAATTCTTAAGCCGCAAGTTGCCGAGCAAGATGGCAAATTGGCTAATCTCTCATTCCACGAACGTCTCGTTGCATGACTATGGCTGCACGCTCAAAGTGATGACGATCGAAGTTGCCAAGGGCATTAAGCTCTATGGCGAGATGCACCGCTTTATTCCGGCTTTGGCCGCCGAGATGGGCGCCAAAATTGCTGAAGTGCCCGTCAATCACCGCGCTCGTCGTTTCGGAGTTTCCAAGTACGGCATCTCCCGCACCTTACGCGTGCTGTTGGATTTAATCACGGTCAAATTTTTGCTCGGCTATTCCAAGCGTCCGATTCACCTCTTCGGCACCGCCGGTTTGCTCTCCGGTGGCTTGGGGTTCCTCTTGCTGTTGCGTCTGACCTACGAAAGATTTTTCTTACACGTGCCGATGGGCAGCCGTCCGGCCATGATACTAGGCGTGATGCTCGTTATCATCGGATTGCAGTTTTTGGTGTTTGGACTTTTGGCTGAAGTTCTTGCGCGCACCTACTACGAGTCTCAAGAGAAGCGCATTTATGTGGTTCGACGTTTGATTGAGTCTCGCGAACCAAGCTCGCCGTTCACTGATAGATTGAATGCGGGAGAAAGCGCTTGGAACCGCAAAGTCGCCAACTAGATTCGTTCTATAGCACACCTTCTTTTGGCGGACTGGCGTCCGAGTATAAGCACCTGCGCGTTCTACTGGATGCTCGAAAGCTCGGGCATGGTGGAATCGGCATGTACATCGAGAACCTAATCAACGGCTTTCTCGAATTGGGAGTCGAGTTGACCGTGGTCGGTCAGCGCTCCGCACTGCTGCGATTCGGATTATTGGATTACGTGGGCATCATCGATGACGATGCCAAACAATATTCAATCAACGAGCTGTTTTTCCTTTCGCGTCGCATCAATCAGAGCCAGTTCGACGTGTTTCACTCGCCGCATTTCACGTTGCCATACGGTTTGAAAATCCCGACGGTCGTTACGGTTCATGATCTGATTCACGTTCGTCAACCCGAGCGTTTCTACTATCCGTATGTTGCCGCGCCGCTCATCCGCTCGGCGCTGCGCCGGGCCACGCGAGTGTTGACGGTCAGCGATTCCTCGCGAGCAGACATTCTCTCGTTGATGGGCGAGGGGAATTTTCACGACAAGATCTGTGTCGTTCCTAATGCGGTAGATCCAGTGTTTGGGGCGCGCGCGGCCGAGGGGCGCGCCAAGCCGTATTTGCTGGCGGTGGTGTCGAATTCCAAGCCGCACAAGGGACTGCCTCAGTTGATAGAAGGTTTCCAAAAAGTCATGGCGAGCGAATTGTCGACTGTGCCCAAGGGGCTCAAGCTCATGGTCGTAGGCGAGGGGGCGCAGGGATTAGTAGACATGCATGGTTCGATCATCACGATTGGCCATGTTTCCAAGGAACGCCTGGCGCGGCTTTACCGGGAGGCGATGGCTGTCGTAGTTCCGTCTCGCGCCGAAGGTTTCTGCTTGCCGGCGCTGGAAGCGCACGCTTCGGGCACCCCCGTGATCGCCACTCCCGTCGCGGCTGTGCAGGAAATTTTATCGGAAGGCGATGTTGAATGTCCCGGATTTGCGCCAGCTGATATTGCGACGGGCATTATTCGCTTCCTTGAAGCTCCGCGCGCGCATCAAGAATTGACACAACGTCGCTCATCCGACTGGCAAGAGCGTTATTCTCGCGCACAGGTCGCGCGCAGAGTGTTGGACGTGTACGGCCAGGCAGTTTCCGGTGAGGCCGCGAAATGAAAGTTGCACTGGTGCATGATTGGCTGACGGGCATGCGCGGCGGCGAGCGCTGCTTGCAGGCCTTTCTGCATCTTTATCCGCAGGCCGATATTTTCACACTGCTTCACGTGCCGGGCTCGACCAGTGAGCTGATCGACAGCCACGTGAAAGAGACTTCTTTCCTACAAAAGATACCTGGGGCTAGAAAGATTTATCGCCTGTGTTTGCCGCTATACCCCAGCGCGGTTCGGCAGTTTGATTTTAGCGGATACGATCTTGTTATTTCGCTAAGTCACGCGGCCGCCAAAAATATCAGAGTTCCCCTAGGAGTGCCGCATATCTGTTATTGCTTCACCCCGATGCGTTACGTCTGGGATCAGGCGCAGTTCTATTTCGGAGCGCTGACTCCGCTGTTGTGGCCGGTCATCAAAGCAATTCGCGCCTGGGATAGAAGAGGCAGCGATGGAGTTGATGACTTCGTAGCAATTAGCGATTTCGTCGCAGCTCGAATTCGATGCTTCTATCGTCGAACGGCGGAAGTAATCTACCCCCCGGTTGATACAAGTTGGATTGATCCGGTCGAGTCAGGGCGTCCCGGTGAGGCGTTCTTGTATGCCGGTGCTCTTGTGCCCTACAAGCGGGTCGATCGAGTAGTCGAGGCCTTCAATCTCATGGGTGAACGGCTTTGGATTGTTGGCCGCGGGCCGGAAGAGAAGAGACTGCGCAAGATGGCCGGTCCGAATATCGAGTTTTTTGGGCATGTGCCCGATCGCGAATTGTCGTCTTTCTATCGACGTTCCCGGGCTTTGGTTTTCCCGGGCACGGAAGATTTTGGACTTATTCCTCTTGAGTGTATGGCGGCAGGCCGTCCAGTAATCGCGCTGCATGACGGGGCACTTCGCGAGACCTTGGCAGGGCTTAAGCCTTGGACCTCCAACGAGCTGCTCCCAGCTCAGGCCAGCGGCGTATTTATCCAGAATAAGCAGGGGGATGGAGAAAAAGCTCAGCTTGATTCATTATTGACGAGCGTATATTACTTTATCAGGCATGAGCAGCAATTTCAGGTAGATAGCTGTGTTCGGCAAGCTCGCGCCTTTAGTCCGCAGCGCTTCTTTGAGGCCTGGGAGACGTTCATAGCCGCGGTCGACTCTGATTCGCGCGCTCGAGAGAACATTCGTAAACAGTATGCTTAAGCAAAAACGACAACTCTTTGAATACGGCTTTATGGCCGTCGATCTGATCGTCGTGTCGGGGGCCTGGCTGTTGGCGTACTGGCTGCGCTTTGAAACTGAGATCATAGAAGTCGACAAAGGTGTTCCGGACTTCGGCAACTACGTCTCGATGTTGCTCTTCATCTGGCTTATCTGGGCCTTCGTCTTCAAGCGCATGGGGCTATATCGCGCGATGCGTGGAACGCGCCCAACGCGAGAGCTGTGGCTGCTAATCAATGCCAACGCTTTCGCGCTGTTGTTGTTTATCGCGATGACTTATTTGTTCCGCGAAAAGAGCGTGCCGTTCTCTCGTCTCGTGTTCCTCTATTTCGGCCTCTTGGCAACATTCTTCACCATCGCACAGCGCAGTATGTTGCGTTCAATGCTGCGCGAGTTGCGTCGCCGCGGATACAACTTACGCTACCTATTGATTGTGGGTTCCGGAAAAGTGGCCGGCGATATTGCCACTCGAATCCGTTTGCATCGCGAACTGGGAATTCAGGTGATGGGGTGCCTGTCGAAGGACGGGCTCGACAAGAAGGGCCCGCGCGGCATTCCGGTCGTCGGCAAGTATGCCGACCTTGCCGAAATCTTGCGCACTCGCGATATCGATCAATTAATCATCGCATTGCCGCTGGAAGATAATCAGCTCCTGCCCGAGGTGATGGCGCAAGTCGGCGACAATCTTGTCGACGTTAAGATTGTGCCGGATCTCTATCAATTCGTTAGCGTGGGCGGCAGTATCGAAGAGTTCGAAGGGCTGCCAGTAATCAGTATCCAGGGATCGCCGCTCGAGGGGATCAATCTCTTTGCGAAGCGCGTGGTGGATCTCGTGTTGGCAGTTATAGCGGGAATCGTTTTGGCTCCTCTGATGGTGATTATCGCCATTGCCATTAAGCTGACTTCTCGCGGGCCGATGATATACGGTCAGGAGCGTGTGAGTTTCGATGGCAGCCCGTTCTATATATATAAGTTCCGGACGATGTTTCGTGACGCCGAAAGCGACGGGCCGGGCTGGACCAGTGCGGGGGATAAGCGAGTCACTCCAATCGGCAGATTCTTACGCCGTTATAATTTAGACGAGCTTCCACAGCTCTATAATGTGATACGCGGGGACATGTCCATTGTCGGGCCGCGCCCTGAGCGCCCCGTCTTTATTCAGGAATTCCGCCGTCGCATACCGCGCTATATGTTGCGCCATAAAGTGCCTGCCGGCATGACCGGCTGGGCCCAAATTCACGGTTGGCGAGGTGACACCTCGATCGATAAAAGGATAGAGTACGACCTCTATTATATAGAGAACTGGTCGCTCATCCTCGATTTAAAGATTTTGTTGCTGACCGTGTTTCGCGGGTTCCGCGATAGAAACGCATACTGATATTACCAAAGCGGAGAGATAGGAAAATGAACGTTGCAGTTGTTGGAACAGGATACGTCGGACTGGTGGCTGGAGCATGCTTCGCCGAGTCCGGAAATGATGTTATCTGCGTCGATGTTGACGCCAAGAAAGTTGAGAAGCTCAAAAACGGTGAGATTCCGATTTACGAGCCTGGCCTCGACGAGTTAGTTGAGCGCAATTTTAAAAACGGACGTTTGCAGTTTACGACTTCGCTCAAAGAGGGCGTTGAAGCAGCTCAGGTCATCTTCATCGCAGTAGGTACTCCTCAAGACGAGGATGGCTCGGCAGACTTAACGCACGTACTCGCCGTTGCCGAAGGAATCGGCAAGCACATGAACGGTCCCAAGGTTATCGTCGATAAGTCGACGGTTCCGGTCGGCACTGCCGAGAAAGTTCGTAAGGCTGTTTCTGCGCATACGAAGCATGAATTCGAAGTGGTCAGTAATCCTGAGTTCCTAAAAGAGGGCGCGGCGATCGATGACTTCATGAAGCCGGATCGTGTTGTCATTGGCGCTCCGAGCGAGAAATCCGCCAACGTGATGCGCGAGCTGTATGCTCCCTTTGTTCGCACCAACAATCCGATTATCGTGATGGACGTAGTCTCTGCGGAAATGACTAAGTACGCAGCGAACTCCATGTTGGCAACGCGCGTTTCGTTCATGAACGAAATTAGTAATCTGTGTGAGCGCGCAGGCGCAGATATCGACGCAGTTCGCGTCGGCATGGGCACTGATTCACGCATTGGAATGAGCTTCTTGTTCCCTGGTATCGGGTACGGCGGATCCTGTTTCCCGAAGGACGTTCAAGCGCTCATTAAGACTGGCAAAGACTTCGGTCTCAACCTACGCATTTGCAGCGCTGTTGAAGATGTAAACTGGGAACAGAAGAGCGTCATGGGCAAGAAGATTCTTGCGCATTACGGTTCGAAAGACCTCAAGGGTCGCACGTTCGCAATTTGGGGACTCGCGTTTAAGCCTAAGACCGACGACGTTCGAGAAGCGCCAGCTCTCGTGGTGTGCAACGACTTGCTCAAGGCCGGGGCCACGCTCAAGGTGTTCGACCCTGAAGCGATGAAGACGTTCCGTGAGAAGTTCGGCGAGAACGCCAATATGACCTACGTGAATACCAACTATGAAGCCCTCGAAGGAGCTGATGCGTTGATCATTTGCACGGAGTGGAATGAATTCCGCCGTCCGAACTTCACGAAGATTAAAGAGTCGCTCAAGAGTCCAGTCATCTTTGACGGTCGTAATATTTACAGCAACTCCGAAATGGCCAAGCTTGGCTTCGTGTACTACTCGATCGGACGTCCGCGGGTCGGAATGTAAGCAGCGGCAACTTGTATACTAAGGAAAGGGCATGGCACGAATAGTCATCACGGGCGGCGCGGGGTTTATCGGTTCTCATCTGACCGATACTTTGGTCGCTTCCGGGCATGAGGTTACCGTTCTCGATAATCTTTTCACGGGAAGAAAATCTAATCTTGTTCAGCATTGGAACAATCCGAAATTCGAGTTCGTGCGTCATGATGTAATAGAATCCGTGCTGCTCGAGGCGGAGCAGGTGTATCACCTGGCTTGCCCAGCGTCGCCTGTGCACTACCAGCACAATCCGGTAAAAACCATCAAGACCAATGTGATGGGCACGATCAATATGCTCGGACTGTGCAAACGAGTCGGCGCTCGTTTTTTGCTCGCCTCGACTTCGGAAGTCTACGGAGATCCGCACGAGCATCCGCAGCGAGAGACCTATTGGGGCAATGTAAATCCGATCGGGCCTCGCAGTTGCTACGACGAAGGCAAGCGCGTTGCCGAGACGCTGACGGAAAGTTACCGACTGCAGAATCATGTCGACACTCGTATCGTACGCATATTCAACACGTATGGTCCGCGTATGCTCTTTGATGACGGGAGAGTTGTTTCGAATTTCATCGTGCAGGCGCTCAAAGGAAACGACATCACCGTGTACGGCGATGGTAATCAGACCCGATCGTTCTGTTACGTTTCAGATCTGGTGGCTGGTTTGATTGCCATGATGCAGAACGAATCATTCCACGGCCCGGTCAATCTCGGTAATCCGAATGAGATGACCATCGCTGAGCTTGCCAAGCTGATTATTTCGATGACGAATTCCAAATCGAAATTGCGACATGAGAATTTGCCGAAGGATGATCCGGTACGACGTAAGCCTGATATTACGGTGGCCGGACGTGAATTGAATTGGAAGCCCACGGTGGAGTTGAAGCAGGGGCTCACTAAGACTATTGCCGATTTTGAACAGCGCTTACGCGCAGAAGGATGAGACTATGGCGAAGGTCGTCGTAACAGGTGGTGCAGGGTTCATCGGGTCGCATATTGTCGACAGCTTGTTAGCTTCTGGCCATAGCATCGAAGTGATCGATGATCTTTCGTCTGGAAATACTGAGAATCTGCCGGCGGGGGTAACTCTCCATAAGCTCGATATTCGTTCCGCTGATACCCGTGCGCTGTTGGCGAAAATCCAGCCTGATATTTTGGTGCATGCAGCAGCTCAGATTTCCGTGCGCGTCAGCATGGAGAATCCTGTATTCGATACTGAAGTGAACGTAGTTGGGCTTGTTAATTTACTGCACGCCTTTGCAGGCAGGCGCTATCCGCACTTCGTGCTTCTTTCGACCGGCGGCGCCATTTACGGCGACCAAGACGTTTTCCCGGCCCCTGAGAATCATCCGATTCGCGCTTCAAGCGTGTATGGCACTGCCAAGCGTGTCGATGAGATGTATCTGGACTTGTGGGGACGCCAATATGGCATGTCCTGGACCGCTCTGCGGCTTGCGAATGTGTATGGGCCGCGCCAGAACCCGCACGGTGAGGCAGGGGTGGTCGCGATTTTTGCTCAGCGTCTGCTCCGTAAACAGCAGCCCACCATCAATGGTGATGGCACCCAAACTCGCGATTTCGTCTTTGTGGGCGACGTTGCCGCTGCGGTAAAGGCAGTGACGGATAAAAGCGTCACCGGTATCTATAATATCGGCACGGGCCGTGAAACCAACGTGAATCAGCTCTATTCGATGATTCGGGGCGCTGTAGGCAGTCAAACTGAGGCTACGCACGCGGAGGCCAAAGCAGGCGAGCAAATGCGTAGTTGTATCGACGCGGCGCTTGCTTCCAAGACTTTTGGCTGGAAACCGTCTATGCCGATTGAACAAGGCATCAAAGCTACGGTAGAGTGGTTCCGGCAGCATGCGGCCTAATAGGCGGGGCAGGAACTTCGACTCAGCTTCTTCCCAGTCCGACAAACCCAAGTAGTTCTGCCTTTTAAGAACCCGGAACCAATGTCCCGCGAAAATATCCGAAACTTCAGCATTATTGCGCATATCGACCACGGTAAATCGACGCTGGCCGATCGCATTCTCGAGCTCACGGGAGCTCTCGCGCAACGTGAAATGCAAGACCAATTTCTTGATAAGCTGGATCTTGAACGCGAGCGTGGCATTACCATCAAAGCCCAAACGGTGCGACTCAGCTACAAAGCGAGCGATGGAAAGGTCTATCAGTTAAATCTCATCGACACTCCCGGGCACGTGGACTTCCACTATGAAGTATCGCGCAGTCTCGCCGCGTGCGAGGGAGCGCTTCTGGTGGTCGATTGTACGCAGGGTGTTGAAGCCCAGACTTTGGCCAACGTCTATGTTGCTATCGACAACAATCTCGAAATAGTTCCCGTACTCAATAAGATCGATCTGCCCAGCTCCGATCCGGATCGCGTTAAGAAAGAAATCGAGGAAGTTATTGGACTGCCGGCCCAAGATGCTTTGCAGATCAGCGCGAAGACGGGAGTCGGCGTTGATGCCGTGCTTGAGGCTATTGTTAAAAAGGTTCCGCCTCCGACCCGCGGTTCTCCGAGCGCCCCATTGCGAGCGCTTGTGTATGACTCATGGTTCGATTCGTACCTTGGTGTGGTCGTGCAAGTGCGAGTGTTCGACGGCTCGATCCGAAGCGGCGACAAAATCAAATTTGTCAGCAACGGTGCCGAGTACGAGATCTATAAAACCGGCGTATTTACCCCGCATGCCCGCGAGGTAGTGAGTTTGGAAAGCGGCGAAGCCGGCTATTTTTCTGCATCGATTAAGAATCTGCACGACGTCAAAATTGGCGATACGGTGGCGGCGGCGCGCGAAGAAAATGTGGTTGGATTGCCTGGGTTCAAGGAAGTCTTGCCGGTGGTCTTCGGCGGTCTTTTCCCGGTGGACTCCGAGCATTTTCTCGAGCTGCGCAGCGCGCTTGAAAAACTAAGTTTGAACGATGCCTCCTTTACCTTCGAAGCAGAGACTTCTGCTGCTCTAGGCTTTGGGTTCCGTTGCGGGTATCTCGGACTCTTGCACATGGAGATTATCCAAGAACGGCTCGAGCGAGAATTCGGTTTGAATCTTATCACCACCGCTCCGTCGGTAGTCTATCGAGTTAAGCTCCTATCCGGCGAGATTGTATTGGTTGATAATCCAGCCAAGCTGCCACCGGTAAATCTGATCGAGCATATCGAGGAGCCGACCGTCGAGGCGACTATTCATGTGCCGGTCGAATATGTGGGGAATGTTTTGCAGCTTTGCACCGATAAGCGCGGCAAACAGCTTAGTCTTTCCGTGCACAGCACCACGCGCGCCATGGCAGTGTATGAACTGCCGCTCAATGAAATCGTATTGGACTTTCACGACCGCTTGAAGAGTCTCACCAAGGGCTATGCCTCGTTTGACTACGAAGTGAAGGGCTATCAGATTTCGGATCTCGTGAAGCTCGACATTAAATTGAACGGTGAAACCGTCGATGCGCTTGGCATTATTGTGCATCGCGACAAAGCTTTTCATAAGGGGCGCGAGCTAACTGAGAAGCTAAAGGATCTGATTGATCGACAGATGTTCGATATCGCGATCCAGGCTGCTATCGGCAGTAAAGTCATCGCGCGTTCAACGGTGAAAGCGCTTCGTAAGAACGTAACGGCGAAGTGCTACGGCGGTGACATTAGCCGTAAGCGCAAGCTCCTCGAAAAGCAGAAAGAGGGCAAGAAGCGCATGAAGCAAGTTGGCAGCGTAAGCATTCCGCAGGAAGCCTTCCTTGCGGTATTGAAAATTAGTGATTAGCCGCCATGACTAAGTATCGCGAACTTACCGAAAAACCGCGCCGCCTCTTCGCGATTGGTGACATCCATGGCTGTCCCGATGAGCTCGAGTTTCTGCTCGAGTACCTTCGCAACACCCTTAATATCGACGATCAGGATCAGGTCGTTTTCATCGGCGATTATATCGATCGCGGAGTTTCCTCGAAGGCCGTCTTGGAATGCCTGCTGCGCTTTCAAAAGCTACAGCCAAAAACCATATTTTTGCGCGGTAATCACGAGGACATGCTACTCGGCTTTCTGGGCTTTGAGGGGCGCGGCGGCGCATACCTAGCCAATGGCGGCGATGTTTTTTTCGAGAGTTACGGTATTAAGGAGTTCAAGACGCCGACCGATGCGCGCGAGCGAATACCGGCATCCCACATCAGCTTTCTTCTGAATCTGGATCGCTATGTAATTAGTGATTCATATGTCTTCGCGCATGCGGGGCTGGATCCTTTGCGCGATTTACACTCGCAGCTTGACCAGGATTTGTTTTGGATTCGCGATCCATTTATTGAGAATATCCATAACTTCAATCGTACGGTGTTGTTCGGACATACTCCGTATCAGGATCTCTTGCTGCATCTCCCTTACAAGATCGGAATAGATACCGGACTGGTGTACGGAAACATTCTCACCTGCGTAGAGCTGATGAATGAGCAGGTGTACCAGGTCAAAGCCGGGGGAACGAAGGTCGAGGTCTCGAGCTTTAAAGAGAAGGCTCTCGGTTGATCGCTTAGGTTCGTACTTGTTGAGCGCGCGCTAGGCGCTTTGCTTTTTGTCGTTGGTACCAAACCGCGAGCATCGGAAGCGGCCACAGCAGTAGAGCGGCAACGGCCCAAATCAGACGTTTGAAGATCGAGCCCTGCGTACCCGCGAAGACATATCCCATCGACCAGCCAAGTAGTGCAACGATTGCAATCACGAGAGCTGCAACTTTCGCCCCAAATACTAATCCGAAAAACTCTAGACCCTGATAGCGATCGCGTATCGCGTACATGATCAATTCTTGAAACTGCTCACGTGTTTGCGTCGGCACGAACTCACGGTTAAGACTATCAAAAATCGGCTCGACCGCAGCGGGAATGAGAAATTGCTGATGTGCGCCCTTGATCTCCAAGTTGTAGGCGAGCACCAACGTGGCGAGACGTTGCAAGAGTTCACTGCGAAAGGTGTCGGCGCTCAGGTAAGGAATATAATCCAGGTACTGACCCAGGGCCGCCATCACCTTAGTTTCTGACTCATGCCCACGCGAGAACAGGATGCTGTCGCGCAGGTTCTCGACGGAGGCTGAAAAGCTGATCGCTGCGCGCAGACGCTTTAGCCCAGAGAGCGTTCGTACTTGATCTCGGTAGTTAGCAAGCAGAAAGTTGGCTTCCTGCAAGAGTAGTTCATCGTCGTCGGCATCGCGTAGCTGAAGTGCAACATCCGCGCGCAGGGCGATGGTCTCGAAGGTATAATCCGACAGCATCGAGAGCAGGCCGCCAGAAAGCGAGTCTGCTTCCTGAGCTACGGCGACCAATTTGAAATTTGGACCAAAGAGGGGGCTTCCACTACTGCCGTGGGCCGAGCGCGTCGAGGAGAGCAGTTTCATGTTATCTACCGAGGTCAGCGTACCTTCGCTCAAGGTCAACGGACCGCATTTCGGGAAGCCTAAGGAGTAAAGCGGATCTCCGGGGAGAGCTGAGGTTGAAGCAGAGAAATATCCGACGACCGGTTTGTCGCCCTTTAACGTCAGGAAGGTCACATCGAGCACAGGCACTTCCCGTTTAATGCTGGCCTGCACTGCCAGCACATTGCTGGCCTCAGCCCCAACCTGGGGCGCGCGAAGAATTTCCATGTTTTGACAGGAACCGCTAGGGCAGAGGACGTCCGAGACATGCGCATTGGTTACTAGAGTGCCGTCAGCCAGTATAAAGCCCGTCGCGCAGACGCTGTTTGTCCTCGATCGCAGTAGGACCACCGAATCAATCAATTCCTTGGGCAGCGGGCTGGGGGGCGCGGCCAGGACGGTGCTGGTCGCAATTAACAAGATTGAAAGGTGTAAGAGAATCGCGCTATAAACCGGGGAACATTTCATGTGGAAATAGTAGGCCGTAGGCGGCCCCACGACAAGAAGATTTACCTTTCACGTAGCGGAGAGAGCGGCAATGGAAAAACCAAGAGTTGGAATGATCGGCCTAGCGGTAATGGGATCAAACCTTGCCCAGAACATCGAGCGTAACGGGTTCCCCTGTGCTGTTTACAACCGTACGCATGAAGTGACTGAAGAATTCATGACGCATGTGAAGGGCCGCAACTTCGTAGCTTCCAAGTCGCTTGAAGAGTTTGTCGCCAGCATGCAGTCCCCGCGTCAGATTATCATTATGGTGAAAGCCGGAGCTCCCGTTGATGCGGTCATTGATTCTCTGCTGCCGTTAGTGTCCAAGGGCGACATCATCATGGACGGTGGAAATTCCTACTTCACCGATACGCAGCGCCGCGAAAAGAAATGCAAGGATGCCGGAGTTCATTTCCTCGGCGTCGGTATCTCGGGCGGCGAAGAAGGCGCGCTCAATGGTGCAAGCATTATGCCGGGTGGCCCGAAAGACGCTTGGGAAATCTGTGCTTCCCTGTTTGACAAAATTTCGGCGAAAGCTCCGCACCCCTGTACCACGTACATCGGACCAGACGGCGCCGGACACTATGTGAAGATGGTGCACAACGGCATTGAATACGGAGATATGCAATTAATCGCAGAAGCCTATGATTTATTGCAGAATGTGATCGGCTGTAAGCCGGATGAACTGTCCGAGATCTTCACCTCTTGGAACCAAGGTGTGTTGTCTTCATTCTTGATTGAAATTACCGCTAAGATTTTCAAGAAGAAGGACACGGAAGGACAGGGGTACTTGGTCGACTCTATTCTCGACGCTGCTGGACAGAAGGGGACTGGGAAGTGGACTGCGCAAGTATCGCTCGATCTGGGAGTCGCTATTCCTACACTCGCCTCTGCTGTTGATGCTCGTATTTTGAGTTCAATGAAGAGTGAGCGCGTCAAAGCGTCCAACGAATTTAGCGGCCCCGCTGTTTCAGCCTTTAGCGGTGATCGTAAGCAGTTTATCCAGGCAGTGCATGATGCGCTGTATTGCTCGAAGATTATGGCGTACGCGCAGGGCATGGCGAATTTGTCGGCAGCTTCGAAGGAGCATTCTTGGAATTTGCGCCTCGACGAGATCGCGGCAATTTGGGAGGGCGGCTGTATTATTCGGGCGCGCTTCCTTGAACAGATTCGCGCTGCATACAAACGCGATCCGAATCTTGCAAACTTAATGCTCGACGCGACGATGAAGAAGGAAATTGCGGCATCGCTGCCTAATTTGCGTAAGGTGGTTCAGATCGCGATTGAGCGTGGCTTGCCTTGCCTGTCGTTCGCGACTTCAGTTGCCTATTTTGACAGCTACCGAACTGCCAATTTGCCGCAGAACTTGACCCAGGCTCAGCGCGACTTCTTTGGGGCGCATACCTACCAGCGCAAGGACAAGCCGGGCGTGTTCCACACGGAATGGTAGGCCTGCGAAAACCTTACTATAAATAGGCGGGGCCTTCGCTTGCAGAAGCCCGCCTAGCGTGGTAAGGTCTTTAAATCTTTGAGCGTTTTCTCCAGCTCTTGCGAGCCTCATTCTTAGGCTCGGCACTCAGCACCTGATTCTCAGGTTTTGTTTGTTTCGTCTCTCGGCCTGTCTCGTTTTTCGGGCCAGTGATCGAGCAGGCGCGTAGATTTTTCGCCTTCGTAAGAGGGCTATGGGGAAAGCGTGGATTTGAGCGGAATGAAGTATGAGTCACTCAAAGCTTTGGGAGACAGTTGACGGAATAGTGAAGGCCGAGGGCTTGGAGCTCTTCGACATTGAGGTTCCCTCGGGAAACGCGGGGACGCTCAAGGTTTTCATTTCACGTTCGGCAGGTCGCGAAGAGAGTGAGTCGGAGTCCGAAGCAAAGAGTAGTGGCGTGCAGCTTCATCACTGCACCGCAGTAGCGAAGAAGATTCTGGATCTCGAGAATATCGAGCAGCTGCTCCCAGGCGAGCACCTCATTGAAGTTTCGAGTCCGGGAATTAATCGCAAGTTGTCGCGCCCGGAGCATTTCCGCGGAGCGATTGGCGAGCGTGTTCGTTTGAAGATTCGCGGTAACGATGGAAAAAACCGCGTAGTGTTCGGAACCCTTCGCGCCTGCACTGCGGACACCCTTTCCTTCGAAGAGGAAGGCACGCAAGCGGCGCAAGAAGTTGCCTTGAGTGAAGTGCAACAGGCCCGTGTAGATTTTGTTTTTGAATAGGATTGGAAGTTTTTAACAACTTGGAACGTTTATGACAGTAGATTTAAACTCATTACTCGGACAAATCGGAAAAGATAAGGGCATCAACAAGGCCATTCTTATCGAGGCAATTGAGTCTGCGATGCTCTCGGCAGCGCGCAAGCACTTCGGCCACAATCTCAACCTAGAAACCAAATTCAACGAAGACACTGGTGAAATCGAAGTCATCCAGTTCAAGACGGTCGTTGAAGCAGTCGAAGATCCCGCCACCGAAATTCTTTTGGCGGAAGCTCGCAAAGAGTTCGACTCTGAAGCCATGGTCGGCGATGAGCTCGGAAAGAAGCTCAATACGGAAGCGCTCGGCCGAATTGCCGCGCAGACCGCGAAGCAAGTCATCATTCAGAAGGTGCGTGACGCGGAACGCGGCGTAATCTTCGAAGAGTACAAGGACAGCAAGGGCGAACTTATCAACGGTATCGTGCAGCGCTACGATCGTGGAAATTTGATTGTGAATCTGGGACGCACGGAAGCCGTGTTGCCTAAGCGCGAACAGATTTCTCGTGAGCGCTATCGTCAAGGCGATCGCTTGCGCAGCATGATTCTCGATATCGATCGCTCAGCGCGTGGTCCGCAAATTATTTTAACGCGCAGTCATCCTGACTTCCTCAAGAAGCTGTTCGAGCTTGAGGTGCCTGAGATTGCCGAGAAGATTATCGAAATTAAGGGCGTAGCTCGTGAGCCGGGTGAGCGCGCGAAGATTGCCGTATATTCCAGCGATCCGAGTGTTGATCCGGTCGGCGCTTGCGTCGGTATCAAGGGTTCTCGCGTTCAAGCCGTCGTGCAGGAACTGCGCGGTGAGCGTATCGACATTATTACCTGGACGCCTGATGAGCCGTCTTTCGTTGCACGCGCCTTGTCGCCTGCTGAAGTATCGCGTGTCGTTGTTGATGAAGACGATCACGGCATGGAAGTTATTGTCGCCGACGATCAGCTTTCCTTGGCAATCGGACGTCGCGGCCAGAACGTTAAGTTGGCCAGCAAGCTCAGCGGTTGGAAGATCGATGTGCGCAGCGTAACGGTAGCCGAAGAAGAGTCGAAGCGTGCGCGTGCCTCTCTTGAAGCCATTCCCGGAGTGGAATTCACCTATGCTGAATTGCTCTTCCAGGAAGGATATCGCAGCGCCAAGGAAGTTGCCGAAGCGACCGTTGAAGAGCTTTCAGAGATCGAGTCTGTTACGCCGGAAATGGCCTCTGAGTTCATCAAGAGTGCGCGTGATTACGCTGCCAAGCTTGAGAGCGATGGAATTCTCGAAGAGTCCGAGAGTGCCGGTGGCGTGAGCGACCTCGATAAATTGGTGCTGGCAGCTGAACTAAAAGAACGCCTGATTCGTGGCGGATTCCGCACGATTCAGAGCTTGGTGGTTGCCGAGCCTGAGCAGATCCTCGCAGTTGAGGGGGTCGGTGAGCCGGAGCTGGCTGCGGTGCGAGATGCCACGGACAACTTCCTGCGTTCGACGCCTCCGCGCTAAGGGGCAGGTAGATCGCGGTGAAGAAGCCCAGGCCCAAGCTGCGACGTTGTGTGGTTTGCCGAAAGTCGGCGGAGAAGAGCGGCCTCCTGCGGTTTGTCGCTCAAGATGGTCGGCTCGTGTGTGATGAGCGGGCCGCTCTCCCAGGACGCGGTGCGTATGTACATCGCACTTTGGGGTGCTGGTCGAAGATGTCAGAGCCTGCACTGTGGGAACACGTGCTGCGGCTGACCAAGGGGAGCCTATCCAAGGCTGTAGTTACTGAAGCCGCGCATAGTGCGCGGAATGCGATAGAAGATGCCGCTCCATCGGTGCGGCCCGCTTCTTCGAAAGTAAGATTGTAAGGGTTGCGAGAAAAGTATGTCGAAAATGAGAAT
Organism: Deltaproteobacteria bacterium; assembly: GCA_017302875.1. Lineage (GTDB taxonomy): Bacteria > Bdellovibrionota_C > UBA2361 > UBA2361 > JAFLCA01 > JAFLCA01. The sequence continues at coordinate 10,564 of JAFLCA010000021.1, read as the reverse complement.
TTATGAACTTGCGCGCGAACTAGGCGTCGATAACAAAGTAGTTATCGATAAGGCCACCGAGCTCGGCATGAGCGGTAAGGCGTCGCATTCGAATTCGCTTGATTCGGACGAAGCTGACACCATTCGACGTGCCATCATCCGACAGGCTATCGGCGTCGCGCCCGAGCGTGAGACGGTTACCACGCGTGTCGATAAAGTTTCCGGTGCCACTGAGGCCATCGTCGAAAAGCGCAAGGGTAACGTTATTCGTCGTCGCAAGGCGGCCTCTGACGAGATTAGCGAAGGCACTCCGGCCGAGTCTGTTGAAGCTGCACCTGCCGCTCCAGCGGAAGTCGAGGAGACCAAGGCGCAAGGTAAATTCGCAGAAGCCGACGCGCTCTTTAAGCACGGAGCCTCTGAACCAACCAATACGGACCAGCTGCAGGAAGAGCCCGTCGTTGAAGCGAGCGTTGAAGTTCAAGAAGTTGATGTTGTCACGGAGACCGTCGAAACCGAAGAGCCGCGCGCTGCTGTGGCCGCTCCGGCCGCTGCTGTTGAAGAAGTGAAGAAAGGCCCTGGCCCGCGTGTTCTGGGGAAAATCGAGTTACCTCAGAAGCGAGTGGTGCGCCCTGAGGCGTCGCGTAGCGGCGTCGCTCCGGCAACAAATTTAGCCACTGTCCCGGTTGATGAGACCGAGGAAGAGGGCGAGGCCCGCAGAAAGGGTGCCGCCGCGAAGAAGAAGACTCGTAAGAGAGAGTTTAGCCGGGGCGATCTTGTTGACTACGAAGGACGCGACGTCCGTCGTCTGGGCCGTTCGCGTGCTCGCGGTAAGGATGCCGCAGAAGATCTAAAGCCAAATCAAGAAGTCACCACCCCGAAGCAGTCTAAGCGCGTCGTGAAAATGGATGAAGCGATAAGCGTCGGCGAGCTCGCTCGTCAGATGAGCGTTAAAGCTTCAGAAATTATCGCTAAGCTGATTGAGCTAGGCGTGATGGCGACCATTAACCAAATCATCGATCAAGACACTGCGACGATTGTGGCCGAAGAGTTCGGGTTCCAAGTTGAATCGACTACCTTCGATGAAGCCGCGATTGTTGATGCGGGGCCTTCAGATTCTCCGGAATCCTTGAAGCCGCGTCCTCCAGTCGTGACCGTCATGGGGCACGTCGATCACGGAAAGACTTCCTTGCTCGATACGATTCGTCAGACTTCCGTCGCGGCCAAAGAGCACGGCGGAATTACACAGCACATCGGTGCCTATCGAGTAGTGCTCGAAGACGGCCGTTCGGTTTGTTTCTTAGACACGCCTGGTCACGCGGCCTTCACGGCGATGCGTGCTCGTGGAGCTCAGATTACGGATATCGTGATCCTCGTGGTTGCTGCTGATGACGGAGTCATGCCGCAGACCATCGAAGCGATCAATCATGCGAAGGCTGCCAAGGTGACTATCGCCGTGGCCGTCAATAAAGTTGATAAGGGCGGAGCCAATATCGATCGCATCAAGCAGCAATTAGTCGAGCATGGCTTGCAACCCGAAGATTGGGGTGGTGACACCATGTTCTTCCCGGTTTCAGCATTGAAGAAGACCGGTATCAAGGAATTGCTGGAAGGCATTTTGTTGATTGCTGAAGTTAAGGAGCTCAAAGCTAATCCCGATCGTAAGGCTCGCGGCACTATCATCGAGGCCCGTCAGGAAATCGGACGTGGAACGGTGGCAACCTTGCTGGTACAGGCAGGAACGCTCAGAGTCGGTGAGATCTTCGTGGCCGGAGCAAATTACGGCCGCGTTCGCTCGATGAAAGACGACAACGGTCAAAAGATAGATTCGGCAGGCCCATCGACTCCCGTTGAGATTACCGGCTTAGATTCAGTCCCCGAGGCAGGAGAGGATTTCTTGGTAGTTGAGAGTGAAGCCGATGCTCGTGAGGTCGCGGCGAACCGCGCATCCATCAAGTCGGCCAAGTCTCAGCGCGCTCTTGCCACTGGCCCGATTACGCTGGAAGAGTTTGCGCGCCGCGCCAACAATATGGCGGCTGCTGAACTGAACGTAATTCTGAAAGCCGACGTGCACGGCTCGGTTGAAGCTGCGAAGGATTCGATCGAGAAGCTTTCGACTCCTAAGGTGAAGGTGCGCGTGTTGCATGCTGCGGTTGGTGGAATTAACGAGAGCGATATTCAGCTGGCAATTGCCTCAAAGGCTATCGTCATCGGCTTCGGTGTGCGTGCGGATAACCGCGCTACGGCTGATGCAGAGTCACTCGGAATTCAGTTACGCTTCTATCGCATCATTTACGAGCTCATCGATGACGTGAAGAAGGCGATGGCTGGCTTGCTCGACCCGATCAAGGAAGAAGTTCGCATCGGTCGTGTTGAAGTGCGTGAGACCTTCTCCGTGCCGAAGCTCGGTACCGTCGCTGGAAGTTACGTTACGGAAGGTACGGTGCGCCGTGGCGCATTTGTCCGACTGTTGCGTGATAGCCGAGTGGTGCATGAAGGCAAAATGGCAAGTCTGCGCCGCTTTAAGGACGATGTGAAGGAAGTACAGTCCGGATTTGAGTGCGGTATCGGTATTGAAGGATATAACGATATCAAGACCGGTGACATGCTCGAGATATTCGAGATTAAAGAAACCGCAGCAACGCTCGACTGATCGCAGGAAGTATGGCCAAGCAAAGACGTGTGCACAGAGTAGCGGAAAAGGTCCGAGAGACAGTGGCCTTGGAGCTGCAACGTCTTGCAGATCCGCGCTTCACCTTAGTTACGATTACCTCTGTGGTGGCGAGCGCTGATTTGCGGAATGTGAAGGTCTACTGGATGGTGAGTGGTGGACCTGAACGGCGTAAGGAAGTGCAGGCAGCATTTGAGAGTGCAGGTGGCATCTTCAAGCGCGTCATCGGTCACGATCTCGGCATCCGCTTCGTTCCTGAATTACATTTTTTCTACGACGATACTCTCGATACTGACGAAGAAGTTCGTCGACTTTTCGAGAAAGTGCACGCGCATGATGCTTCCGCTGCGGCGGACGCTTCGGATGGCCAGGAAGATTCTCAGAACTGAGGATATATGGGAAAGCAGCATTCGCTCGCTGAAATTGCTTCGCTCCTGCGCGGCCTAAAGCGCATCATTGTTTTAAGTCACTACAATCCCGATCCGGATGCCTACGGTTCAAGCTGCGGACTAACGCTGGCCCTACGCGGTTTGGGGAAGGACGTTGTCTGCATTAATGAAAGCGGGATTCTCGATCGTCTACTCTGGATTCCCGGCGTCAACGCTGTTCAGAATTCTTTTCCGGCGGGAGACTGGGAAGCGGTGGTTGCCTGCGACTGCGGAGATGGCGCGCGGGTAGGCGATACCTTCAAGGAGAAGGTGCTGGGATTCCCATTGCTCGTAAATATCGATCATCACGCCTCGAATGACTTCTTTGGTCATTACAATTATGTGAAGCCGGACGCTTGTTCGACCTCAGAGATCATCTGCGACCTGATCGAAGAATTGAAGGCGCCCTGGTCGGCTGATATTGCGACTTGTCTGTATGCCGGTATTTCGGGTGATACGGGCTCTTTTAAGTATTCCTCGACCACTGCAAAGACCTTTGATATGTGTCAGCGCCTCGTGCAGCATGGAGCTTCACCGGTTGCCGTTGCCCAGAATTTGTACGCAAGAAATTCACTAGCCTCAGTCAAGCTGCACGCCGAAGCTCTCTCCTCCATGAAATTGCAGGAGCACAATCGAGTAGCCTCCATTGCGGTGACTGCCGATATGTTGGCGCGTCACGCAGCTCAGAAAGAGGACGCAGACCCCTTAGTTGAGATTGCTCGCGATATCGACGGTGTCGTGGTTGCGATTCTATTTAAACAAGATGCTGACCTTTGGCGAATCAGTCTGCGCGCAAAAGATGCGCGCGTTGATGTTTCTAAGATTGCTGGACTCTTCGGGGGCGGCGGACATAAGGCCGCAGCAGGCTTCCGCTGGAAGCGCAGTTTTGCAGAACTAGAACAGAAATTAATGGGCGAGATATCGAAAGCACTCGGAGCACTATGAGTTCCGGAGTATTGCTTCTCGATAAGGCTAGCGGATTAAGCTCCGCCGCCGCTCTAGCCCGTGTCAAACGCAAGCTTTCTATCGCAAAGATTGGGCATGCTGGCACGCTCGATCCAATGGCTAGCGGATTATTGGTTTGTCTTGTCAATTCGGCTACTCGCTTAGCTTCATTCGCGCAGCAGGGTACGAAGATCTACTCCGGCAGTATCGAGTTCGGTCTTGTAACCGGCACCGATGATATAACCGGGGAGATTCTTGAACGTTCCGATCAACTTCCTGAATTTTCGCAGGTCTTAGCGGCTACTGCTCCTTTTGTCGGGAACATTACCCAGATTCCTCCGCGCGTGAGCGCAATCAAGATTGACGGCGTGCGCTCATATGATCGCGCTCGCAATGGTGAGGAGTTTGAGTTGATGGCCCGTCCCGTGCGGGTCGATTATTTCGAGGTCGAGCCGGAAAGCGAGCGTAGGGTTCGATTCCGCATCCAATGCTCGAAGGGTACCTATATACGCTCATTGGCGCGCGATCTTGGTGCGGCGCTGGGCTGTGGAGGATGCTTGGCTTCATTGCGTCGTGAGGCAACTATTCCGTTTACGATTGATGGGGCAAAGACTTTTGAAAATGTCTCATTGGCGGACATTATGTCATGGGATGTGCTGTTCCCGAATGTTATAAAGGCCGAGGTGGATGATTTTGCAGCGACCCGGCTGTTGCGAGGGGAAAAGCGTGCTTTGCTCGACATCTCGGAGCGGCTCGGCGAACAAACTTCTGAGCATGCGATATACTATCGCCAAGGGTCCTCAAAGCCGCTCGGGCTGTTGCGGCGCATTCCGGATGCCTGGGACTACGCACTGAATATCGGGGAATAGGAGAAAGGCTATGCCGTCATTAGTGGTGATTGGAGCGCAGTGGGGCGACGAGGGAAAGGGTAAGGTCGTTGACTACCTAACTTCGAACGCAGATTGTGTCGTGCGATTCCAAGGCGGAAATAACGCGGGGCATACGCTCGTCATCGATGGCGTGACCACCAAGCTGCATCTCGTTCCTTCAGGCATTCTGCGCGAAAATACGAAGTGCTACATCGGGGCCGGTGTTGTGATTGATGCAGGGGTTCTTCTGCAAGAACTGGCCGGTTTGCGAAAGAGCGGCGTAAACGTCAGTCCGAGTCGTTTGGTGATCGACGCAAATGCGCATCTGATTTTGAGTTACCACAGCGCCATCGACAAAGCGCGTGAAGAAGCAAAAGGCGTAAATAAAATCGGAACTACCGGGCGCGGCATCGGGCCAGCTTATGAAGATAGAGCCAGCCGCAGTGGAGTGCGTTTGGCGGAGCTTTTTGCGCTCGAAGATCTCAAGCCGAAAGTTTTGGATAACGTCAACGAACGTAATGAATACTTGAGCGCCGTACTAAAGAGTTCGGTGCGAGTCGACTTCAAAGAGGTGTGGTCGAGCATTGAGCGCGCAGCGGAAGCGCTTTGTCCGCACGTCGGCAATGTAAGTTTGCTCGTGCACGAAGCGCTCAAGCGTGGCGAACGTGTGGTGTTTGAAGGCGCGCAGGGTGCCTTGCTTGATCAATCTTTCGGTACCTTCCCATACGTTACCTCTTCTCATACGATTTCTGGTGCGGCTTTAACTGGTACCGGTGTCGGCCCGGGAGCGATCGATTATGTAGTTGGTGTCGCTAAGGCGTACTGCACGCGTGTCGGTAGCGGCCCGTTTCCCACGGAACTGCTCGACACTTTAGGCGATGCCATTCGTGAAAAAGGCGGAGAATACGGAACGACCACCGGACGCCCGCGACGTTGTGGATGGTTTGACTGTGTCGCCATGCGTCGGGCCATCCGATTAAACGGCGCTAATTCTTTAGTTATAACCAAGCTCGATGTGCTTTCGGGAATCGAGAAAATCCGCGTTTGCATTGGCTACAGCTTAGACGGCAAGAAGATCGAGGACATTCCGGCCCTGGCTGGTGAATATGCCAAGGTCGTTCCCGTCTATATCGAACTGGATGGATGGAAAGAGAATTTGAGCGGCATAACCAAATGGCATCAGTTGCCCGCGAACGCGCGCTTATACCTGAGCACGCTTTCAGAGATTCTGGCTTGTCCGATTTCTGTCGTCAGTGTCGGCGCCGAGCGCGCATCAACTCTCTTCTCGAGTGGTGCTGAGTTTCTTAAGAGTTTTGTATCGGGAGAACGCCCATGAATACGCAACAAAAGCTCGCAAACGATCCTGGCGCAGCCGCTATGCCTGCTGCAACCATCTTGATTGTTGATGATGAAGTAAGCATCCGTAAAACCCTCGAGAGCGTATTGCATGACGAGGGCTTTCAAACCATCACCGCTCAAGACGGCGCTACTGCCATTGAGCTTGTACGCAAGTCAAAACCATCCCTGGTGCTGCTTGATATTTGGATGTCGGGAATGGATGGTGTTGAAACTTTAACTAAGATCAAAGAAATTGCGCCGAGCTTGCCTGTGGTGATGATTAGTGGTCACGCCACGATCGCGACGGCTATCGCGGCAACTCGATTGGGAGCGGCTGATTTTATCGAGAAACCGCTCGAGCTGAACGCGCTATTGCAGGCCGTGCATCGAGCTTTGGGGTGTGGGGATTCCTGCTCCGATCGCAGTGAAATGCCTTCTGAGGAAAACAGCTCGCTGGCACTGGGGCGGAACTGGCAGGCGTCGGATGTCGATCCGATTGTCTTTAAATCTCAAAATTGGCGCGGACGTGAACTTCCACAACGCACACTTTCGCGCAGTGCCGTGCTGTACGGGCAGGGGCTCCACTCTGGCAAGAAGAGCGGCTTGATTCTTGAGCCGCTACCGGCGAATTCCGGAATTCACTTTGTCGGTGTTTCTGAAACTACCATCGTCCCCGCGCACGTTGACTTCGTTGATTCGACCGGGTTTGCGACGACCCTTAAGCTCGGGCAAACACAAGCCGGCACGATCGAGCATTTGATGTCCGCTCTGCGTGCCTATGGGATTTCGAACTTGCTCGTGAAGTGCAATGGCGAGGTGCCGGTGCTGGACGGATCGGCGCGCGAATTTTGTGCGCTCTTTGATGAAGTGGGCGTCGAAGAACAGGGCGGCGGCTGGTATGAAATCGCCGTGGAGAAGACGCTGCGAGTTGGCAAGGACCGGGAATTCATTCAGATCGAACCGGCCGACGAGTTCGTGGTCGATTACACTCTTGAGTATCCCAAGCCTGTTGGCGCGCAGCATATGACGTTCCGCCTTAATGAGGTGCAGTCCTATTGCAAGGAGATTGCTCCGGCACGCACGTTCGGGTTCGTGAAGGATATCGGCATGCTCCAGAAGCAGGGGCTAGCGCTGGGCGGACGCTTCGACAATTTCATCTTGTTCGGGGAAGGCGGTCCCATTAACGACGCGCTGCGCTTTGAAACGGAGCCGGTGCGCCACAAGATTTTGGATTTGATCGGCGATCTGTATCTTCTTGGCAGGCCGTTGCGCGGAAAAATTACGGCGCGCATGACGGGTCACTCGGACAATATTGCCCTTTTGAAGCTCATCCGCGAAGAGATTCGCTAGTCGGCGCGGTGCGCCGACCGTGAGGTTGCTTAGTACTTGTAGAATCCGCGTCCGGTTTTTTTACCGTACCAACCTGCTTCCACGTATTTCACCAGCAAGGGGCAGGGGCGATATTTATCTTCGCCAAGCTCGGAGTGCAGGATTCTCAGCACGTACAGCAAGGTATCCAAGCCAATAAAATCGGCCAAGGTCAGAGGCCCCATCGGTTGATTGGTCCCGAGCTTCATTCCGTTGTCGACATCTTCCGGCTTAACGCCTTCTTGAACCAGATAAACAGCTTCGTTCAGCATCGGACAGAGGATACGGTTCACGATAAAGCCTGGGCTATCGACTGCCAATACGGTGGTCTTTCCCATCTTCTCCGAGGCTGCCTTCACAGCCGCGTACGTTTCATCGCTTGTCTGTAATCCGCGAATCAGCTCGACTAGTTTCATGACTGGAACGGGGTTCATGAAATGAGCGCCCATCACCTTATCGGGACGTTTTGTTCCAGCGGCAAGGCGTGTGATTGAAATTGAGGAGGTGTTGCTGGTCAGCAAGGAGTTCGCGGGCAAAATGGAGTCGAGCTCTGCGAATACTTTGAGCTTAATGTCCAAGTTTTCGATAATAGCTTCCACTACCATGTCGCAGGCGGCGTATTCGCTAAGAGCCTTGGCGGGGGTAAGGTTGGCCAAAGTTTGTGAGGACTGCTCTGCGCTGATCTTTTCCTTTTCGACCATCTTCTTGAGCTGGGCCTTGATGCCTTCCATTCCTTTCTCAAGCGCGGCGCGATTGGCGTCCCACAGAAAGCACTTAAAGCCGCTCATAGCTGCAACCTGCGCAATACCTGCGCCCATCTGTCCGGCTCCGATAACGCCCACGGTCTTTATGTCGATCATAGTTCCCCTAAAAGTTCCTTGGCAGTGAAGTGCCCTATTATTAGTACGAGAATTAGCCTGCGCGCTAGTCTTGCTGGCGGCCTTCTTGCTGGCCGATACGGGAGCCCGCCCGTCGCCAAGTTTGCCTTATTTGTCCTCTAAATATATAGTGCTTTTGCGTACTTGAGCTCGGCGGCGGATTTGCGTCAATTGCCCGGCTAAAGTCCCATTTTTCTGGCCTCGGCTGTAGTATTGCCAGCCTAGGTAATGTATTTCTTTCGGCAGCTCTTTCAACTTTTCGTTGTGACCATATGTTTCGATTCGTCGCCCGCGACATCGCTATCGATTTAGGAACCGCCAACACGCTTATTTACGAGCAGGGGCGAGGCATCGTACTCAACGAGCCTTCCATCGTTGCCCTGCGCCAAGATGGCAACCGCAAAATCGCTGTGGCCTACGGCGCAGAAGCAAAAGCTATGCTTGGTCGCACGCCTGAAGGAGTGAAGGTCATTCGTCCAGTTCGAACTGGCGTGATCGCCGACTTTGAAGTCGCCGGTTTGATGCTTTCGCATTTCCTTGGCAAAGCGCGACGCAAGTCCAAGTCACTGTTTAAGCCGCGAGTCCTCGTTGGAGTGCCGAGCGGAATTACTGAAGTTGAGAAGCGCGCCATTCGTGATTCTATTGAAGGCGAAGCTCGTGACGTGAAGCTGATTGATGAAGCGATGGCTTCAGCGATTGGTTGCAATCTCCCTGTAACAGAAGCTTCCGCCAGCTTGATCGTCGATATCGGCGGTGGCACTACGGATATCGCCGTCATTAGTCTTAAAGACATCGTGTACTCGGTCTCAGTTCGCCAAGGCGGAGACTCGATGGATGAAGCGATTATAAATTATTTGCGTCGTCGCCATCATTTACTGATTGGTGAGTCGACCGCAGAACTTATTAAAACCACCATCGGCAGTGCGCATCCTGACTACGATCATCAGCAGATGGAAGTGCGTGGCAGAAGCCTTACCAGCGGAGCACCGGCTTCGATCGTGGTCGCGGGTGGTGAGGTGCGAGAAGCTATCTCGGAAGTCGTTTCTGCCATTACGGCAGCTATTCGGCAGGCCCTTGAAAATACTCCGCCTGAGTTGTCGGGCGATATTATTTCAGCCGGGCTTTCTTTAGCAGGCGGCGGCGCGTTACTCAAAGGACTCGATCGTCGTATTAGCGAAGAATTGAGCATTTCGGTGAAAGTCGCTCATGATCCTTTGGCCTCCGTGGTCGAGGGCGCAGGACGTTGCCTCGATAATCCTGAAGTTTACCGCGACATTTATCTATAGTCTGAGTACTGCAGCCTAATCGTGGGAGGGGGCGGTTTCTAGTTCCTTCTCGGCTGCTTCAATATCAAAATCTTTCGTCAGCACGGATAGAATTCCGCCGATGCTGCTCGCAATGGCAAGCATGATAAGCCACATAGCGCCAAGCGCTACAGCTTGGTCGCGGGTAATAAAAGCCGGGAACAAGAAGAAGACGTAAGAATTTTCTCTCACCCCGAGACCGTTCCAGGACAACGGCAGAGTCGCCAATATATTTACAAATGGAATAGTCGTCAGCAGCACGGGCCAGGAAACATCGGCACCGAGCGAATGCAGAATCATCCCGTGCAGTCCAATTTGTGAAAAATGGAAGACCACCGAGATTAGCGTGATGGCCGCCACGGTTCCCGGCGAACGAGGAAAGACTTGGAAGATATGACGGAGAATAGAGCCTATCTTGGTATTGTCCGGAACGATGCGAAAGATGATGGAGGGGGCAATAAACCACACGGCGATAACCGCAAAGAGCGTCGCCAGCAGGACGTATACCAAACGCGCATCCAGTAAGGGCTGCCCAAAAATCGCCACCGAAATGAGAGCGATGAGGCTTAAGACTGCCAAGCCCTGTGCGCGATCCGCGATCACAGATGCCAGTGCGATAGTCTTCACCTTTTTCCCATCAGCCAGTAAAATTCCGCGCGCGAAATCCCCGCCGACCGTGCCAAAGCCAAAGCAATTGACGAACATGCCGATGAAGTAAGCGCGTACCGCTGTACTCCATGGAACGTCGACTCCGCCGGAGCGGGCTATAATCCACCACTTAAATGAA
>JAFLCA010000209.1 GCA_017302875.1 Deltaproteobacteria bacterium | reverse complement strand
GCGACGAAGCGTCGGCGATGATATTGCCACGAAGGACCAAGTCGCTCGTCAGCACATCGATATAAATGTTGTGCTTGAACATGTCCGGAGTGTCGTATCCAGCAAGCCAGCCGTTCTTGTCGAACACGTTATCCGTAAGAGTGATTCCGTATGTTCTGCTGGCGTAGAGGCCCTGACCATGCGCGCCATTGCAGTGATTATCGAGAATCAGCGAGCGATTAACGGTGACATTCTCAACGATCGAGCTATCTTCACTTGTCTGATATCCCTGCAACGATATTCCGTAGGAGAAATTTTCGACAAGCAAGTCCTCGAGTAGCAAGTTCTTGGTCGGCCCCAGGACGGATACGCCCACATCATTGCATCCGCGATTTTGAGCTGCTGAAAGATGCAGCCCGACCAGCGCGATGTTGTCTACCCGCGGCCAGTTACTTGAACCTCGGACGTTTCGATCGAAGCAGCGGGCAGTTCCGCAGTTAAGGCGAGGCCGTGGCAGTGCCTCATCGCCGTAGGCCTCAACGACAATCGGTTCCACGACGGCTTGTGCGCCGCTTCCGACCACACGCCCGGATTTGGTCCAACTGCCAAGAGTTTCATTCCAAGAATCTCCACGTTTTAAGCGCAGATGATCAGGCATGCCGTTGCGCAGCATCGCTAGACCGGCGGATATCGACTGCAACGGAGCAGCGAGTGTTCCCGCGTTCGCATTATTTCCCGTAGAGCTCGAAACATAGATCACACGGGCATCACTTGGGACTGGCAGATTCGTCCATCCCTCACTAGACGGAGGCACCGTCGCTGTGGGGCTAACAGTTGGCGTCGGAGTACGCGTCGGAGTCACGGTGGGGACTACCGTATTCGTAGCCGTGGCAACAGGAGTTGGCGTTCTTGTTGGTGTGGCCGTGGAGGTTACCGTCGGCGCTACCGTTGGAGTACGTGTAGGAGTACTCGTTGGCGTTCTAGTAGGAGTTGCCGTGGCAGTACGGGTCGCAGTCGCCGTTGGCATTGGAGTCGGAGTACGCGTAGGAGTATTTGTCGGCGTTCGTGTTGGTGTCGCCGTTGCAGTTCGTGTTGGTGTTGCCGTTGGCGTTCTTGTAGGTGTTGCGGAAGGAATGCTAGTTGGCGTGGCCGACGGCATTGAAGTTGGGGTCGCTGTCGGTTGATTTGCCGAGCCTAAGGTAAAGCGTGCATTCAGTTGGATTGTGGCAAGCAGATTGCCTGCTGCATTGCGAGCGTAGGCATGAACTTCGGCGTCTCCGATATTAATCAGATCTAGAACGGCCGCCGGGTAGAGATAAGGTTCGGTCGAATCGATAAAAGGCTGCACGAAACCCGAATTTGGCCAGCTATAGGTGATGAACCCAACATCCGCCACACAGGTCGCGTCGCCTGAAAGCACTGCATGTAGGTCGATATCAGAGCCACGCACGTAAACCCCATTCGTCAGTCCGACGATGGAAATCGTAAGGTTAGGATTGCGGCACGAGTCATAAAAAGGCGTGGCTGTAGGCGAGGGGTATTGGGTGCTGGGTGTTGGGGTTGATTGAGGCCGGCCACGACGACGCTCAACTCTTAGGATATCAAGTGAAGTGTTAAACGAATTTAGATTTTGCTGCGCGAGATACAATTGGTTGGAAGTAACTTTAGCGCTGCGCCTGGAACTGGATCGAGCACGTTCAGCTCGTCTCTTGGCGGCTTTCACGAGGCTCTGCAAAGTGGTCCTTTCGCGTGAAACATCAGAGACAACTCGTGCAGTGGAACGTTTCGATAGCGGCAGCGAAAGGGCTAGGAGCTCCAACTTCTTCCCATCAGAAGAGATAAATACGCCATAGGGGCCGCTGACTGACTGAAGCACTTTGCCGCGTTTTCCGTGAAGCGATAGGCCCTTTACCGCAACTTGAGCTGACTGCGCCGCAGCAGAGCTGACGTTGAACAACACGACGGAGGTTATGGTGAGGGATATTAGAAACGCTGAGGCAATTCGCATTAGGCGGGAACGTACTCGGGTGCGTCTTTGATTATTAGCTTCTCTCATCAGAAATCCCTCGTTCCAAATTGACGGTGCTACATCGCAAAACTGCGAGGGGCAGAAGCCCCCGCCTTAAGCATGAGCAATTGGTATGCCAGAGGACCATTTCGGCTATAATCTCGATGGAACTAAAAATGTGCACACTATACATTTTAGTAGCGAGGGCATAAAAACCCCCTATATTTCAAGGAGTTAATTCGACAACTCAAAATTTCCGCCTGCCCTGCGAGCGCTGAAACTACGAATTAATCGCACAGCGTTTGATCTATAGCTGGGAAACACATTCGCCTCCGTCATGCCTATCCTCATTGCCGAGCAATATCGAAACTTCTCTCGCCATTTAACCCAACGGGAACAAAAAATAGTTCTTCTGCAGCTGCTTTAGGGGTAGAAGGAAGGCGATTAGAAACTCACGTTTTTCCTTTTTTTAGTTTGAGGGAACATATTCATGAAGAGGATCGTAAGAAAGCTCAGGGGAAATTTCCTTTTGCTTATGGCAGCGCTACTCATTAGTAACTTTGCTTCTGCGCAGGACAAGAAACCTAACATTCTTGTAATTTGGGGCGATGATATCGGTATTGGAAATATCAGCGCCTACAATCTCGGTCTAATGGGATATCGCACGCCGAACATTGATCGTATCGGGAAAGAAGGCGCCATTTTTACCGACGCATACGCACAACAAAGCTGCACGGCGGGACGCGCGTCATTCATTACCGGCCAGCATCCGTTCCGCACAGGATTGTTAACCATTGGGATGCCCGGATCGCCGCAAGGAATTCCGCAGTGGTCCCCCACCATAGCGGATCTGCTCAAAGCTCAAGGCTATACCACTGGCCAGTTCGGGAAGAACCATCTGGGCGATCAGAACTCACACCTTCCGACGGTGCATGGGTTCGACGAATTCCTTGGTAATCTGTATCACCTCAATGCCGAAGAAGAGCCGGAGACCTACTACTATCCTAAGGACCCTGAGTTTAAGAAAAAATATGGTCCACGCGGGGTTCTTCATACCTGGGCCGACGGTAAAGGCGGTCAAAAAATCGAGGACACTGGTCCCCTCACCCGCGAGCGCATGCAGACGGTCGATCAGGAGATCTTTGATGGTGAGCAAAAGTTTGTTGCTAATGCAGCGAAAGACGGCAAACCCTTCTTCGTTTGGTTCAATACTACCCGAATGCATATTTGGACCCATCTGAAGAAATCATCTGAGGGGCGAACTGGAATCGGTTTGTATCCGGACGGCATGGTTGAGCATGACGATATGGTCGGAGCAGTACTGAAGCAGCTCGACGAGCTTGGCATCGCAGACAATACCATCGTCGTCTATGGCACAGACAACGGTGCCGAAACGGCTACCTGGCCCGACGGTGGGGTTACGCCATTTCACGGTGAAAAGGGAACGACCTGGGAAGGTGGATTTCGGGTGCCCATGCTCGTTCGCTGGCCCGGTGTGATCAAGCCTGGCACGGTTATCAATGATATCTTCTCACAGGAAGACTGGCTACCGACGTTGTTAGCTGCCGCCGGTGAGCCGAGCATCGTTGAGAAATTGAAAAAAGGCTACCAAGCCAATGGAAAGACGTTCAAAGTTCATGCTGATGGCTACAACTTTTTGCCTTTCTTCAAGGGAGAATCTAAGAAAGGTCCTCGCGAAGAGATCTTCTACTTCGGTCAGGGCGGCGAACTCAATGCAGTGCGCTGGAATGACTGGAAGGTATCTTTTGCCCTCTTGAACGGAAATATAGCAACGGCAACTCGAGATGTTCCCGGCTGGCCCGAGATCGTCAATTTACGCGCCGATCCGTATGAGAAAGCGCCACGCGAGTCGGGCACCTACATTCGCTGGTATGCTGATAACATTTGGCTCTTCATTCCTGTTCAGCAAAAACTGAAGAGCTTTTTGACGACGCTGCCAGAGTTTCCATTTCAGCAGGGCAGCAGCCTAAATGCGGCTGGAATTAATTACAATTCGCTTAAGGCGATGGAGGCACTGAAACGTCTCAATCAGCTGGAAACTTTCTCCGTCCCAGGCAATTAGACGGAAGGTATCCATTGAGGCTACGAAGGGGCCGCGGCTGTAAAAAGTCGCGGCCCCTTTTTGCTAGGCCAGCTGTTCTGCGTAGGTGAAATGAAGCTTCGCGTTGGGACTCCGCTGTGTGCACCTAAAGCGGAGCTATTGCTTTCTCAGCCACTCTTCAAAGCTTGGAAAAACAAAGAGCTTAAGAACCTTTTCCTCTACTCCATGTTGAATCGCTTCAGCGAAACGATCCGGAGAGATCAAACCCTTGAGTTTGCTAAGGCCCTGCTCAACTTCCTGCGTCAACTTTTTCAAGAGCGCCGGCTCGAGATCTTCTTTTAAGCTCTGCACCTGGCGTTTTCTTTCCACCAAGTAGCGCGATTGCAGATCTGAGTTTTTCTTAGCAGCGCTTTTTGTTCGTTGCTCAGAGGATGTTTTCAATGCCAAGGTTTCTTGATGCGCGCGCCGCTGCTCCTGCCCCGGAATGACAAACGTCTCGGGCTTCTCGACGGCGCGGTAAAGAAATCCGACCGGACTTTTCATCTTTGCACCGGCCGGTGAAGCGCAAAGTTGATCGAAGTACGCGACGATTTCACGAACTCGCGCGCACTGTTCCTGTGATTTTGCTTCGATGAGTCGGCGCGCTTGTGCTTCACGAATTCCGCGCGCCACAAGTGCATCCACCAAATCCGCTTCCCGCCCTTCATGTGAACTGGAAATACTCACCGGAACAACTTCGACTTGCTGTGTCCCCTGCTGTGTTGCAGATCGCTGTTGCTCAAGCGCAGTCATGGTTGAGCGTGGCTTTCCCGTGGCGGCGAGCAAAATAACTTCGGTGTCTTTGCCCTTACCCGTGTACTCCGCACCCTTCAGGAATCCCCGCCTGATTAATTCTTCGATCGCAGGATCAAGCTGCTGACGGAGCGAACTCGCGTAAGCGTAATTTCGAGATATCCCCACCTTCTCATGCGCGAGCACGAAGAGGTTCACTTGCACTTTCGATTTGTACCAGAAGTGCTTATCCAGGTAGCGATACAAGCGCTTGGTAACGGCAGACTCCAAGCCCAGATAAAAATCCAGATCTAATTTTTTAATGAACCCAACCTGAAAGGACTTAAAGAGCACATCACTCCAGGTGAAAAAGCTGGGCTTCGGGGCGGTCGAGCGGCCATCATTTATTTCATAGGCGTCCAGAATGCCGAAATTTCGAGTTCTATGGGACTTCGACTCGTTGTCATAAAATGCATTGGTCGCCTTGATACGTACGCCGCTTAGGCGATCAAGCGCCTTTTGTAGACGCTCGTAACTACGGCCCTCCGTGGTCCAACGCAGAATTCGCAATAATTCGTAGCGAGTGAAAAATACCTTTCGATCACGAAAGGTGTCGTCAACGGTCAGCTTAAGCAGCCCCAGTAGAACCTCGTCATCTGAAGAAGTAGGTAGCCCGAACTTATCAGCCCCTGTTATTATCCAGCTACGGTCAATGACCTCCCCGTTCTTACCTTTGATAGAGTCACTAAATTCGAGAGTCTTAAGCTTTGGATTAGAACGGGTTGAAAGGACTGTTAACGGAAACTCCGCCAAGTTCATCTCGTCTCGAGAGATGGGACGAGAATGAGAAATAGCTATCGCTTGCTGCGTGCCCGCGCTGGAGGAGTGAGGAGAGGCAAATCCCTCCAACGCTTCTGTTGATAGCTGCAACGTTTCGGTAGCC
>JAFLCA010000208.1 GCA_017302875.1 Deltaproteobacteria bacterium | reverse complement strand
CGGTGAGAACACCCGGGTTGTTGCTGCCGCTGTAAAGTAGAAGCTTGAATTAATTCAGAAGAAGCTTCCTGAGGGCGTCGAGATCCGGACTACTTACGATCGCGCGGACCTCGTGAGACGTACTATTGCCACCGTAGAGACGAATCTCTTCGAGGGTGCCATTCTTGTGATCGCAGTTCTCTTTTTCATGCTTGGTAACTTTCGAGCAGCTTTTATCGTAGCGCTCGCCATTCCGCTTTCAATGTTTATCGCCGTTACTGGGATGGTAAGAAGCCAGATTTCGGGCAATTTGATGAGTCTCGGTGCCATCGACTTCGGCCTTATCGTCGACGGCGCAGTCGTAATGGTCGAGAATATCGTTCGTCACCTTGCCCATAAGCAGCAGCAACTTCGACGAGTCCTAACCTCTAAGGAACGTTTTGAAGAGGTGCTTTACTCGGCAAGAGAAGTTGCAAGCCCTATGTTCTTTGGCGTTCTTATCATCACGGTTGTCTACTTACCGATTCTTAGCCTTACAGGCATCGAGGGGAAGATGTTCCGGCCGATGGCTGTAACAGTTCTTTTTGCTCTGGCAGGGGCGCTTCTTTTGGCGCTTACCCTTATGCCAGTTCTCTGTTCTTATTTTCTAAGCGGGAAAGTGGTGGAGCAGGACAGTAGACTCGTTAAGTGGTTCAAGCGTGTCTACACTCCGATCCTTGAATACTCGCTCCGCAGGCGCTCAGTAATTGTCGGGATCTCCCTCGCGTTGGTCGTTACGGCAGGTTTTGTTTTTTCTCGTCTCGGGGCCGTTTTCATTCCACAATTAAATGAAGGAACAGTCTCGATTCAGATGATCAGGAGCTCTAGTCTCGGGCTAACTGCGTCCGTTGAGCTGCAAAAGCGTGCCGAGCGTATCTTACATGAGAAGTTTCCTGAGATCCTCCACATCTTCTCTCGGATTGGCACAGCGGAAATTGCTTCTGATCCAATGGGACCAAACGTATCTGACACTTATGTGGAGCTACACGAACCAAGTAAGTGGCGTGAAATCGACGGCAAACGTATCTCGAAAGACAATCTCTTGGAACTGATGCAGCGTGAACTAACATTGCATGTTCCAGGACAGACGCTACTTTTCACGCAGCCTATCCAGATGCGTTTTAATGAGATTATGGCCGGTGCGCGTGCAGATCTTTCCTTAAAGATCTTTGGGCCAGATTTTGCACAACTAGAGCGTCTGGGAGGGGAAGCGGTTCAAATTCTCCGAAAGATACCGGGGGGTTCTGAAGTGGCATTTGATCCCTTGGGTAGAGTCCCACTTCTTCAGATAAATCCTCAGCGAGACGCGCTTAAGCGTTTGAACGTCTCTGCACGAGAAATAAACGAAGTGGTGGAAGCCGCTCTAGCTGGCGAGGAGAATGGGCGCTATGTCGAGGAGAATCGGCAAATACCGATCGTCGTTCGACTTACCGAGGAGCAACGAAAAAGCGTACAAGACATTAAACGCCTACTAGTTCGGACGGAAGACGAAGGCCTTGTGCCTTTAGAACGAGTTGCCCAGATTGAGCTCGTAGAGGCGGTTGGAACTATCACAAGAGAACGCAACCAGCGGCGTGCAGCACTTCTCATCTCGCCAAAGGGGCGCGATATCGAAGGCTTCGTCAAGGAAGCGGTTGAACAACTTTAAGCTGAACTTAAGCTTCCAGACGGCTATTATTGGGAATTTGGAGGACAATTTGAAAACCTACAGAAGGCACGTGCCCGACTTGCCGTGGTAGTCCCCCTCACTCTTCTAGCAATCCTGATACTAATCTATCTCTCTTTTCAAAGTGTCCGGCAGGCATTTTTGATTTTCCTCTGCGTACCGCTTGCTATGACCGGTGGCGTATTCGCGCTTGCCCTTCGGGGAATGCCGTTTAGTATCTCCGCAGCAGTTGGCTTTATCGCGCTAAGCGGTATCGCCGTACTAAATGGCCTCATGCTCATAAGCTTCACTAATCAGCTTCGAGCAGAAGGAAAGCCTCTCAGGGATGCAATGGTTGAGAGTGCTCTTACTCGTCTGAGACCAAAGCTAATGACGGCACTCGTAGCAAGCCTCGGTTTCTTACCAATGGCAATTGCCTCCGGCGCTGGCGCAGAGGTTCAGCGCCCACTTGCTACAGTGGTCATTGGGGGAATCGTAACATCAACGTTTTTAACACTTGTTCTTCTGCCAACTCTCTACGTTTGGATTGAGAGGAGAAAGGAGAATTTATATACAGAGGGAAAACCATGAAACACTTACTTAAGATTGTTACAACCATCTTGCTTTTGCATGGCACGGCTTTTTCGGCATTTGCTGAAAAGCAGACACCTGGACCAAAAGGGGGAAAGCTGCTTGAGAATGACGCCCCTAGGGCAGAGTTCTTTGTCGAAAAAGATCATACTGTCACGGTTACCTTTTACGATGACAGCCTGAAGGCAGTACCACATGCTTCACAGGTAGTAACCGCTACCGCTGAGGCGAAGGACGGAAAAACAAAACTTGAGTTTGATAAGAAAGGAGATGTGCTCGTCTCAAAGAGCCCGCTTCCTCATGGAGACGGTTACAATATTGTGGTTCAACTAAAGAAGGATCCCAGCGCCAAACCCCAGAATTTCCGAATCAAGTATGACACCCATATTTGCGGTGAATGCAACAGAGTTGAGTATGCCTGTACCTGCGAAGAGTGAAGTTTTGTCTGTGCCGAGTTCCGAACCGGTCGTTTGTTTATGCGCATGAAAGGACTACTTTGTACAAAATGGTAGGTTCGCTCTTTTATAGTGTTGGTCCGAAATACCAGGATTTTTCTCCCGGCACTTCTCTGCTCGAGCATAGGAGGAACGATGAGTGACGTTGATTGCGGTTGCACTCCAAAGGTTGATTCCTCGGCATCGCCTGCGCTTCGCAAAGCGCTCTTCACTGTTGTGGTTTTAAACGGAATAATGTCCGTCGTAGGCTTGGTAGCCAGTATCATCGGCCGATCGCAGGCGATTCAGGCCGATGGTCTTGACTTCCTAGGGGATGCGGTTGCAACAGGCATATCCCTTGCTGTGATCTCGAGCGCTATCGCCTTGCGAGCACGCGTTGCCTGGTGGCAGGGCTTTGCATTAGGCGCGCTCGGAGTAGGCGTCCTTTTGGGAGCAATTTATCGGGCTATCGTGGGCGGTGCACCCGAGCCCGCAGTGATGAGCGTCTATGGCGTTGTTGGTCTTTTTGTGAATCTCGCCTGCGCTCTGATGCTTTTGAAACATCGCGGCGGGAATAGTTCGGTCCATGCAGCTTGGCTGTACTCGCGAAACGACGCATTAGGGAATATTGCGGTGCTCGGCGCGGGCCTCGTGGTCGCATTTGCTAACAGCCGTTGGCCGGACCTGGCAGTCGCACTGGTTCTCGCCGCACTTTTCATACATTCAGCTATTGGGATTATGCGGCGGGCGAATATGGAGCGCTCGACTCAATAGCGCATTTTAGGTTTCTTCGAGGGGCTGGTCTCGCCTTACCTTCTTTTGGCTCCTATGGACACAAGCTCGGATAATCCTGTTGGAGATTAGTCTTTGCTCTTTGCAGGTCCTATATTAGGGGTTCTATGAAGCATGCTCAATCGATTCCACTTGTCGGCGGCAACCTCTCTTGGGTTAAATCGCCGATCCTATTCTTGGGCAATCGTCCTAGGCCGTGCTAGAAATTCTCAAGGAATTTAAAAAAAAGGAGACGAGTGATCTTATAATACCTGTGTTATAATTGATAGATGCGTAGACTTCATGGTTTCTGCCAAAGTTTATTCGTTCTTGTATTAATAGGAATCGTTCCTACGCTCTGTCGTATCGCGTGCGCGCTACCTCAAGAACAGGCTGCATCTCGCTCATGCTGCGACGAAAATCAACCAAAATCGAAAGCATGTTCTCAAGAGTGTTGCTCTTCGTTTACGGCCTCTAGCACTCAAAGCATCGTCATAGCTTCGTTAGAAACCTCTGCTAAGTTACTGCCGAACTTTCTCCACTTCGTTCTTACCGATCAGCAAGTAGCAAAAGTTTCGAATATTCTTCCAAGCCACGAACCGCCGATTTTCTCTCTGCAATTGGATTCTGCACTTCCGCTCGGTGCAAATGCGCCGCCTGCAGCTCTAAAAGCCTGAACAGGATATTTCTCCCGACTTATTTAATAACGCCCAGTTGCGGGCCTTTCCGAGCATTTTATGAAATTGCGCACGCTTTTATTGGGAGCAGCTCTTAGCGTTGCCTTATCAAGTACAGTTTTTGCACATTGTTCTTCTGCTATGGAGGAAAATACGTCGAGCGCACTCAAAGTTCAAAGCTGCTGCTCGGCTCCGTCTGGATGTTGTGAAGAACCCTCCCAAACAGTTCATGAAGGGCTTTCCTCTCTTCTTTCGAAACATAACGTAAACGATTATGCAGCAAGCGTAAAAGTGTACGCCGTAAAGCAATGATCCATGAAGTAGGCTAGCCTAACTACCCAGTCTGTTGCTCAAATTAGCGACCCAGGTCGAAAAAACTTGGGAGACAATCCAAAGTCGATTTTTCGGATTTTGGTTGTGATCCGATTTAGATATTTAAAAATTTTCTTGAGAACTCGAAACGCAAAAACTTGGGCTCCAGTTTTTTGGAAAAATTCGTGATCCATTTGCGATCCTTTTCACTCCAACTGTCGTCAGAATCTCACAACACTCGTCAACACATTATGCTTGATACACAGAACGTAATGCTTTATATTGATTAGGTAATTTAACTTACCGGCGTTGTTCAGAAATCGCTGGTTCGGCAGGTGGCATCTCAAGGGAGGGTTCCTAAACTTGGGGTCGCAGGTTCGAGGCCTGCCGAGGACGCCAATTAAAATTGCATGATTGAGCAGAGCCTGATCCCGACTTAAAGGGCGATTATGCCTCAAGCTGCTGGGGATCCGGAGGTTTGAGGTCGCTCCTGCACTCAGGCCTTTTTTATATCAGGTGGTTTAGGCTTCTCCTGGTAGGGGTAGTGTTCAATCTGCTAAAGCCGAGGCTGTTGGGGGTAGTGGCGGGAGAAACATTCCTGGCGGCCACTCAAGCGGACTCACTCCGGATCTAGCGAGCTTGTAAAGTTCCGTGCACTTCTGACAGAGCGCGTTTACCAATGCTATATAAGATTTTCGAACTTGGGCATTTGAGGACAGTACGAAGACCGCGCGCTGTTTCTTCTTTGGCGTATGTGACTGGGCAATTGGTAGCTGCTTGAGCCGTAAGGCGCCTAGAACTCGGCGACGTTCTGTCTGACGTTTTACCTTGAGGTCGGTCTCTATTTTCAGGACTTCGGAACGAATGCGGTCACGGACGGATTGGACTTCTTGTGGTTCGCAGATCCCGAAGCATTTCATCCAGGCATCGAAGTTATAGGTTAGGGCGTGCTTCACTGTCGCGCCGTCGCAGAGTCTCTTTGTGATGAAGCAGTCCTGTCGGTCACTCAGTTGTCGTGAGGGCAAGATGCGTACCGCCGGAAAGCGAATCCAAGGCACTTCCTTTGAATGCTGCGACTTCTCCACATAAATGAGCTGCCAACTACAGAGACCGGGGTAGTCGGAAATTGTCTCTACTAAATGTGCCCGTGCTGGATTTGAATAGAAATAAACTACGCGACTAATGGCTTTCTCTAAGTCCAAGATTTCCGCCAACATCGGAGCGCCTTCCCAGAGATTCAAATGGGCGAGGCCTAAGGAGCGCTTTACATACTCCGTGATCTTCCTCTGTAGTTCCATGTAGAAATTTCTACACTGCGCTGCGTCTTGCGCCACTATGAGTAAGTGGGCATGGTTCCCCATCCAAATGAAGTCACAAAGGATGACTTTGGAGTCCCTTT
>JAFLCA010000207.1 GCA_017302875.1 Deltaproteobacteria bacterium | reverse complement strand
TGGTTAAACCCGGCCTGCCGTACCTCGATGTTCTATGCCGCGTAAAGGAAGCGTTTGCAGTTCCCACATACGCCTATCAAGTCAGCGGAGAATATTCGATGTTGAGTGCTGCGTTTGCCGCTGGCTACCTTGATCGCAAACGATCGATTCTTGAGTCCCTACTGTGCTTCAAGCGCGCGGGAGCTGACGGGGTGCTGACTTATTTCGGCGCTGAAGCGGCGGAACTTTTGAATGGGTAGCGTTAGCCGGGCTTGTGCATCAGCATGAGCTGCTGCACCACAATCGAGATAACGCCTACAACCACCAAGACAGCTCCAATCATACGACGGACGAAGTGTTCTTCTTTGAAGAGCACTCGTCCGCTAATCACCGATAGAAGTACCGATATACGCTGAATCCCAACTACGTAAGGTGCCTGTAGCATCGTCAATGCGTAGAGCTTAATTGTCATGAAGGCGATTTCGAAGAATCCGCGTTGTAAGAATAATTTGCGGTGATTCTTAAGCTCGGAGAACCGCCCCGCCTTACGCAGCATAATCGGCAGAATGAATAATCCGGCCAACAGAGTCATGGTAAACCCTGACACAAGCGGCGAGGCCGTCTGCACGGCCAAGCGGTCAAAACAACTATTGAGACTGAAGAACACGGCCGCAGCCAGGGAAAGCAAAATGGCTTTCGGATGAATAGGATCTTTTGAGTTGCGCGGCTGATACAGAATTATGCTGGTACCGATGATAGTGATAATGACCGACACGGCCCCTCCCACCGTCAACGCATCGCCTGTAATGAGCGGAGAGGTAATCAACAGAATAATGGGATAGAGCGAAAAGAGGGAAACCACGACCGAGAGATCGCCATACGCATAAGCGTGCATGCGAAACCATTCCGCAAAGGAATCGGTCAAACTGCGCAGCACGATCCACACAAAAAATCCGGGCGCCAGATGAAAGTCCTCCCATCCGCAGGCCCAACACAGCAGTAGTACGACGAAATAATACGGCAGTGCATATAGAAAGGAGGCGAAGGTTGAAACGGTTCCGTCAACTTTGCCGGAAAGCTGCTTGCTGAGTATTTCTTTAGCGGCAGAACAAAGCGCACCTATGAGCGCTGCAATGATTCCCATGTATGCTCCAGTGGCTTCGTTTATAGCCATTCGGCCTGCGTTTGACTATAGTGCCTCCCATGCGAACACTTCTCTTAGCTCTTCTGACCTGCGTTTTGTCTCTAACGAGCGTCGTTGCAGAACCGCGCACCGCGTGTACGCTTATCCGAACTGTTGACGGCGATACTATTAAAGTTCGCATCGGCAAAATCGAGGAACGCGTGCGCATGATTGGCGTCGATACACCGGAGAAAGAGCCCAATGAGAAGGCCCGTCGTGACGCTCAGCGCACGCACCAGGATCTAAAAACGATAACCACACAAGGCAAAGCTTCTTGGGAACACCTGAATTCCCTTTTGCGCCCCGGCCAAGCTTTGTTACTTGAGTTTGACGCCGGCCATACCGATCGGCATGGCCGGCTGCTCGCCTACGTCTATACCGGCAGCGGAACTATGCTCAACGAGCAAATGCTGCGCGATGGATACGCAAGTCTGATGACCGTTCCGCCCAATGTGAGGTATGCGAAACGCTTGGCTGCAGCATATGCCAGCGCACGCGCTGAGAAGCGCGGTCTATGGCAGCACTGAGAAACACCCTACCTAGGTGTGTGTCCTTCCTTTCCTATGAAACAAGTGTGCAACGTTGCAGTCGCGCACTGCTCAAGGCCCTCATCCGCACTCGCCGTAAGTCTCGCATCTACTCAGGATAAAGCGCTGGCACAGCTCCTGCTCTTAGCCCACCCGAAGAGATTTTTTGTCTCTTTTGGGAGAACGGCAGATGGTGCACAGATACTTTCGCTTCCTACTCGCTTGCCTAGTGCTATGTAACGCATCACTTGCCGATGCTGCCCAGAAAAAAAAGAAGAAAGCTGATAAGCCGATTCTAATTCAACAGAGCGATGTGTTTGCCAACACCGTCTCCGTGAAGATCGGCAAGAAAAGAAAGAATGCCATCGTATATTGCCTCGATAAGACCCCGGGTGGGGTGAAGGAGAGCTCGCAAGGGCTCGTCTTCACCTCTTTTTCCAAAAGTTTGGCGGCTCTCAAGGCCAAGCGCATAACGTCGGGAACTAAAGTCGCCACCCTGAAAGCCCTGCAGAAACAAGGCGCCAAGATCTGCGCAAAACCTGAATTCTTGTCGCTTTCAAAATACCGTGGAGCGTTCGGGGAAGAGCAGGCTCGCGCGCTCTTTGACCGCTTTGCATTCGGAGCAAGCCCGGAGCGTATCGCTCAAGCTGTGCAAGAGGGGCTCGAAACTACAGTTAATCGTTTAACCACCTATGCTGCCGAGCCCGCCCTTGATGCAGTTGAGGACAGTCTACGCTGCGACGGACGTTTCCCCGGTGACCCCGACAAAGAGATCTGCGAAGGAGCCAATGACGTCAACTTTACTGGAGTTCGCTACGGGCTGTATTACCGCTACCTGAAATCTCAGAACCCGCTCTTTGAGAAACTCTTTCAGTTCGTACATGACGAACGCCTTTCGGCGAATTCAAACGCTCTCGATGGCTGCGAACGCTACGCGCTTGCCAATCACATCAATATGATTCGTCGCCTTGTCCGAGGTGGAAGCTACGTCGACTACATGCGTGAGTGGAACACCGATCTCATGGGGCACCTCGAGTATTTAGATGGCGCCTCAAATCGCGGCGATAACCCAAACGAGAACTACGCGCGTGAGTTCTGGGAACTCGGTACCGTTGGTCCGACAGACCTCAACGGAGCGCCAGTGTACACAGACAATGATATTGCACAGGCGGCTTTGGCGTTCTCGGGCTGGCGTGTGTATTACGACAATCCGACTGAAACTTGCGTGCGTTCGTACTCACCGGATCTACATGCCCCTGGCCCGAAAGTGATCTTCCAGGGCACCCCGTACCAAGCGGTGGTGTATGACGCCGAAGACGTTCTGCGTGCGACCTTTAATCACCCCCGTACCGCTGAGAACCTAGCCGAAGATCTGTGGAAGGAGTTTATCAACCCCTTCCCGACCTCTCCTGCTATTAAGGAGCTGGCTGCTGTAATTCGCGGCAACAACTACAACCTGCTTGCGACGGTCAAAACGATGATGTTGTCGCAAGCCCTTCAAGCGGATCGCTCCAAGAAGTCGCTCATCAAACATCCTGTCGAGCTCCTTTTCGGATTTCTCCGAACGACAGGAATTCCACTGGCTGACAGTACCTACTGGTACTTCGAGTACCGCCTCAGCCAAATGGGACAGGTTCCTCTGCTACCTCCTACCATTTTCGGGTGGAATCCGGAGCGCCTGGCTGGTGAAGCCTTCGTGCTGGAGTGGAGAAACACTTCGCTGCAACTCATTCTGCAGAATGCGGATGAGATGCGCGACTTGGGGTTCGACTTCAAGCAGCGCTTTCTAACGGGACTGTCGACTTCAGGAACTCCGTCGATGGCCGTCATTGACCGCATGTCAAAGTGGATGAACATCAGCCTTAACGCAGCTCAGAAAGCCATTCTCGATCAGTATATGAATTACAGCCGCGTAAGCTGTTACCAGGACTGCAATGGTCAGCCGACAAAAGTCGAGCGCGACGTGTTCGACGGTGCGCTGGATGGAGACGGCGAATTCAAATTACGTGGTCTGCTGAACATTCTGGCCACCTCGAATGAATACCGCATGAAGTAATGGGCGCAGACAGGTTTTTAGGGAGATCCTATGGCAGCTAAGCAAACTTCAAGACGCGACTTCTTACGAATCCTCGGCGCAGGTACCTGTGGCGCTTTGATTCACTCAGCGTTCATGCCGCATCAATCGATGCTGGCATACGGGTCGCCCATGAATGCAGCAGCACTCGGACCCCTTCCCGTGATGATTGTGGTCAACATGGCCGGCGGCTGCTCACTGAACATATCCCCGCTCTATGCGGGTGCATATCGCGATAAGAATCCGACTATCAGCTATGGACCTGAGAATTCGCTCCCGCTGAACTCCTCCCAAGGATTGCATCCCTCGTTGACGGCATTTAATGCCGCGTTCGGCGAAGGGAAACTCGCAGTCATCAACATGGTCGGCTATCCGAATCCGAACCGCTCGCACGACGAGAGCACCGAGATATGGTTCCGTGGTGCCCGAGACGGCGCGGCCCTGGGCGGCTGGGGTGCGCGAATGACAGCACAGCTCGGAAGCACCTTCGGAGGAATTTCCCTGGCTGGATCTAATATGCTCATTCAAGGAGACATCAACCCTCCGCGTGCCTTGGGAGACTTAGATAACTTCGGAGAATACGACTTCTGGGGAACAAACAATTCGACGTGGCTGCGCGAAGCTCGCACCAACATGCGCATTGAATCGAATATGTCCGGCAACGAGAGCCAGAATTTCGTTCGCGCCAACATGGACAAGCTCGACAGCAGTCTCGAAACGGTCAAAGCGGCAACGCAGGCCAATCCGCCCGGCACTTTTCCTAACACGAATTTCGGCGGCATGTGCAAAGACGCTGCAAAGTTGGTCGGAGCCACCTCGCTTGGCGTGCAGTTCATTTTCCTTGAGCTGGGTGGATTCGACACGCACTCCGGAGAACGTCAGGCACTCACCAACCGCCTCACCGAGCTTAATGGTGGCATCAACGCGCTGATTGCTTCCCTAAAAACGATGGGACGCTACAACAGCACGACCATCGTAACGATGTCCGAGTTCGGTAGAACCTGTGGCGAAAACGGCTCACAAGGCACTGACCACGGACACTGCAACGCAATGTTCGTGATGGGTGGTGCCGTGAATGGCGGAATCAAGACGCCGGCTCCGACGGTCGCCGAGATTTCCTACGATTACCTTAAGGATTATCACGTGCACTTTGCACAGCCTTTCCGAGAAATCGTTGCCGCGATGGGCCTGAATCCAAATGCGATCTTCCCGCCAGGCAGTTCGTCGAATGCGTTGGGGTTATTTTAAATGAGAATCGTGCGCGGCCTCGTTGCGGTGACACTGATGACTACGCTTGCCGCTGCCTCCGGCAAGGCGGAAGTCAGACGCCATCTATCGGACGCGTTCGCGTCCCAAACATTCGTAATTTCAAGCAGTGCCGGAAAATTCACCTGCGGACTATCTGGGTCTGCCTGGGTATCCGGAAAACTGTCGCGCTCGAACTTTTTGCCGTTTGCCACTCAAATCAAAGCATTGAAGCTTTCGGCGAAGAGCGCCGGTCCGGCAAAGAAAGCAAAACTGCTCGCTAAAATTAAAACTCTTAAAACCACCATGAAGAAGGGAAACGCTGCTTGCAAAAATGGACCTCCCTCGGGAGGAGGCGGCGGGGGTGGAACGCAACCAACAGCAACCCCAACTCCCGCAGCACCAGGTAATTTTGATATGGCAGGAAACGTAACGGCCAAAGGTAAAGCGCTGTTCGGAATCCCCTCGTCGCTGAACGGAAATATTTCCGCAGGCAGAAGCACCTGGCAGGCGCAATGTATGGGCTGCCATTCCGACAAACTCAATCGAACAATGAGTCAGTATCGAGGGCTGATAAGCCAGGCTCCGATGTTCTTCGACTCCAATGAAATTCCGGATAGCACGTTGGCCAACCTGACGGCGTATCTGAATCGATTTAGGCAGTAAGAAAGATCGTAACGATCAGCCTAGGAACAAGAAACAACCGCGGATCCTTATCGGGGGATTGCTTCGGGCATGAGCCCTCGCAATGACAGAGACGAAATTTCGGGGCGCCCCAACCTTGTCATTGCGAGCGGAAGATCTGTACATCGCTTAAACTCGCCCCGAGTACAGCGTGGCAATCCCCCGATCGGGAT
>JAFLCA010000206.1 GCA_017302875.1 Deltaproteobacteria bacterium | reverse complement strand
CCTTTCACTCCGCCCATTCCATCGGCAACGATGTACAATTTGAATCCAGCATTTTCGATAATGCCAAAAGAATCTTGATTCTCTTCACGACGAAGACCGATGTCGCTGCCGGCTGCATGTTTCACAGCATCGAGCGGGTTGATGGTAACTGGCACGGTCTCGGTGGTCATCTGGACTAGTTCAGCAAAAACTGGGCGTCTAAAACCCTAAAAACTAAGTTTATTATACTGGAAAGCTGCCCGCTTATCGATTAACAGGGCTCCCTACCCAGACACCTTAGCTATCTCGTTATGTCGGCTAGTCTCTGGATTTACTTCTTCCAAAGTTATAACCCACTGAAACAAATAGCATATTTCTTTTTCGTAGTAGCTACCTGTAGGTACGGGTACGCTTAAGAAGTTAGATATTCCAAGCGCTTAGCAAGATTCGGAAATTTCGAGGATTGGCGCCCTATTAGCGAATAGGTTTATGCCGGAGCGGGTGCGAGCTGGCCGCCGCATTCATCGTTCCTAGGTACGCGCGGACCGAAAACGGGGCCAGCAGACCGCTAACGGTTAACCGCCATCTGGATCTGGGTCGGCTTGCTGAGTCGAAGAACGGACTGGAACTTGCCAACCCTTAACCCAGCCACGACCAGAGGGCGGACCGCCCCCTTAGCTGAGAAACTTAAAACACGTATCCCACAATCAGGCGGATCTCCATTTTCTCCTGGTGCACGAGCTGTCGCCCACCACTAGCACCATCTCCATCACCCCAAACCTGAGGCATGAAGGTAAGCGTTGCCCACCAGCTCGGAGCACCGTAGTGCACGTTCGGCCCGACATAGACGGCCTGATACTCGCGCCCCTGCAAATCAAAACCATCGGGGTAGGCAGCGACATAGACTGACTCAAGACCTACAGCCCACGCTGGTGAGAGCTTGTACGAGGCACCACCCGTGAATTCAATGGTAGCTTCCTTCTCATACTTATCGCCCTCTTCCTCGTCTTCATACTCCCACTCCATCTCGTACACTGAGTTGAATACAATATTCAGCCCATTCTCCAGTACTTTGCTTAGGAGTACTTTCCCCTCCAGCTCATGATCGTCGGAGTCGGTCGAGTACTCGAGGTACAGCGCAGACCCGATTGCATCAAGATGGGGATTACTGAGCTGGTAAATGTTCTCCCACGAGAAGCCCTTGAATTCGACGCTCGTGTTGTTATCGACATCAGTGACACCAACACTGTGAGTCGAATTAACATTCACGTACAAGGCGGTTGTGTAGCGATCGGTAACTCCGTACTCCAATTCCGTACGATAATTCCACTGCGAGTAGCTGCCATCTTGTTTCCCATTCTGATTCGTTACCCACTGCTCAAGTTCGAACTCGCCCTGAGACAACACGCTACTCTCATACGAATAGGTGAAGTAGCGCTCATCGGCGAAACCGCCTGAGGCGAGAAGCAGGATGCTGCTAGCAAGCAATAAAATCTTTTTCATGAACACTCCTAAAAAATCGCACGGGAAGAGTTGGCGGATAAAAAGCTGGTGACCCGCAGCGAATGCGGCATTCCCAGCGCCTACGTTCCAACGGGGCCAGCTCTAGCGGAACTTGCAGAACGACCGAACTAAGCCCTCCCCAAGCGCTAACAAGCTCCCGCTTACCCCAAACCTACCCAATAATTTCAGATAGTTGCCAGCGCTATACGCCAAGCTGGAGCAAGGTTTACATCAGTACTGCTTGGCATGTCAAGCACGAGGGGCCCCTCGCTTAGTGAAATTTCACCTGCCGTCTGCAGCGCGGGGCAGCTCGAAATGGGACAGGCAAAAAGCACGTCGCCATAGCGGATGTTATCAACAATGCGACGGCTACCAAGCAGCAACGAGCGCGCTTTCAGGATCCGGAAAGATAGTGAAGAAGCGATTCATTCGTGTCAGTTGAAATTTCTCAGCAACAGTTGGTTCAAGCGAGCATAGGGCCAGACGCGCCGAAGCCCCGGACTTGCCGGCATTATGCAGAGAGATTAGCGCTCCTAAAGGATCGGCTCCCATGAACTCCAACCCGCGCAAAGATAGTACTATGCGCTGAGCGTTCGGTTCGGCCTCAGCAATATTGGATATCACTTCACGGAGTCGTTGCCCGATCGAGATATCTTCTTCCAGACTTAAGATTTCTGGATTGAGTGACACGGTTACTGTTTCTTCGTGAATAGAATAGAAAACTAGATTCCCGTTACAGAGCACCGCCGGCGGTGCTTTTAACTGAGAGTCCCGAGACCGCTGCAAACAAGCCTCTTCAAAACGCCGCTCCCCGATTCTCTCCACCATGTCGCGACAGTCTTTCACTAAAGCCTCTGTAGGCAGAGCCCCACTACATCTTTCTGCTGTCGAAAATATCTTGTTAAGTTTCATGCAGGTGAAGGCCTGCATCGTAGTATCGGGAAGCTGACAAAAGGTCAGCCCGTCCCTTTTTCTAAAAAGCAAACACAAACTAATCACGCCACCGCGCGCTTCATCGGGAATACTGCTCACGTTTTCACAATCGAGAATCAGGGAGCGTATGCGGGGAGTGCGCTCAAGTTCGCAAAGCAGATCACGGAAGGACTGCGCCAACTCTGCTTCGTTGGCTCGATCATCTGCGGCGGGAAGCAATTTAATGGCTAAACTGTCGGCTCCGAATGGACGCAATGCGAAGGTCGCCCAGGACAGTGGTGTCGGTGAAGGAGAACTGCCGAAATCGCGAGAACTGACCGTCGTATTTCCCACATCGGAAGTCTACTCCTGGCTCAAAGCTTAGCCTAGGAATACGAATACCCGTTCAAGTCGGGGCTAACGTCTCCAAAGAAAAGAGAAACTAGCAGTGTTTGCGGCCCGCGCACGTGAAAAAACGCATTCCCATCCATGAATCGACCAGAGGGAAAACTCACTAAACCGAGGGCACAGTAAGAAGCAACGTTAGTATTTCTATTACTTCACCACTCGCAGGAATGGGTCGCCCTGGATATAGCTTTCTCGCTTTAGTTGACCGACCAGGCGTTGCGCGCGGTCGCGGTTCTGTTCGGGGCCAACGAGTACTCGGTAGTATTCATCCCCACGGACCCGCGCGACTTCGATCATGACCGGGAATCCGGAAGCCTTCAACTTACCGGCAAGCGCATTGGCGTCCTGCATTTTCTTAGGCGCCGCGATCTGAGCGAACCACCCGCTTGGAAGCGTGTCACGCACGAGGGAAGAGTTTTTCTCCTTGGTGGTGCTCACCGCTTTCGCGGTGGTCTTTTCCGGAACTGCAGCAGCCTTTACTGTTTCAGTCTTCGCGGTTTCTACCTTCGCCACCGGCTGCGACTTTACAATCTCGGTCTGGCTGTTCTTGGCAAGGGCCGCTGAAGCGACTTTCTCAACCTCGACTTTCTTTGACTCCGGCTGAGCCTTTTCTTCGAGCAAGGAGCCTAAAGTTTTCTTTGACTCCGTAGCGCGGGCTACTTGAGTGCTTTGTTCCGAAGCAGTTTGACCTAGGGCCGTTTTAGCGGTTTTTGAAGCGGCTTCATTGGAACGATAGACAGAATCGACGCCAAGAGCAGCCGAGCCGCCCTTCGTCGCCCCACGATCCGTGGCCGCGATGGACTCTGCTTCGTCGAGGAATGCAGCACTTTCGTGTCCAGTCGGCTCAGCATCGGTAGTCTTTATCGATCCAAGCGGAACATCTAGCTCTTTGCCCGCGGCTTCTTTTGTCTCACTGTCAAAGCCCGCCGGTTGGCTCAGCTTTGCGTATACATCCGTAGTCGGCTCTTCGTGCGTCGTCGCATTCTCCGAGGCAATCGGCAGACGCGCAGCATTGGCTAAACTTGTTTGCAAAGCAGACTCGAACCCAACTGCCCGCCCGGAGGAAAATCCGATATAAAATGCGCAGGCCATGGATCCCGTCACCACACCAAGCAGGATGACCAGTTGAACTAGCCCGAGGCGAAGCTCCCACTGCTGGAGATTTCTCTTATTCATAGTTGCTAATGATTGTACGGTTGGCCTTGTGCGGGGTCCGGGCATTACTGCCATAACGCTTGCCTTCTGAAAAGTCACACAGGGTTATACTATCTGATAGGGATCTGTGCGCACCAGCTAAAATCTTAATTTCTGCCTCGGAGAGTTTGCCACCAGACTGCCGAATTCGAAATCCTGGATCGTTAAAAACTCGATTAAAAGTTATCAAAGTATCAGCCAGGGCTTCCATGAATACCTGCACCTCGCCCTGCAAAGCGGCTCGCAAATAAAAGGTTCGTAGGTACGCAGCGCGCAGGCCTAACCTACGCATAAGGGGGCTGAGTTCCATAGAACTACGGGATTCGCACCCCTCATCCGATGGGCGCTGCACAAGCCTCGCGGCTCGTTCGCAGGTCGACTCCCAAAACCAGGCAATATTCGAGCGCTCGGCTATGCGCGGGATAGAGAAGTCGATATCCATAGCCGCTGTCTGACCTGCCAGGTACCAAAGCAAAGCGGAGAGCCGATCGTCGGACCACTCAGCGATGTCGTGCAGAGTTTCTGTATGAAAACGGAAATCGAGCCATGGCGCCGAAGGGCCCTGCACCCAGAGCTGTTGCCCCCGCTGCTCAACGGATTTACAGAACTCGACAAAGGTATCTCGGCTTAGCGCATTCGGCGCGATCCAAAGACAGACTCCCGTGCTAGTCCGACAAGCTTCAAGCACTGCGGCACTGGAAAAGTCATCCGCCTGAGAGCCGCCGGACCTGTGCGCCAAAGAGTCAATAATGCCGCGATATAAGGCCAAAACGCCGCCCTGAAGCGTCAAGGACTTTCCGCCAAGCAGCAGTTTGGCAGGAATTTCGAGCTGTTTAGCGATAAGCAGCTGGCACAGCACCGAACTACAAATTCTCAACTCAGCCAGACGTGACGGTATCTTGGAAAACGGAGCCGCTACTATGGTCAGCTCAGTCGGAGGGACCACTAAGGGGTCTTCCTCAAAGGTCTCAAGACCTGCTCCCTCGAAGCGGACATTGATATAGCCATTCAGAACACTGCAATTCACCTGCGCCGGCGGAGTCCAAGCGGAGCAGATGCGCCCGGCAATTTCATCGGGTTTTAAGCGCAGGCTTTCGGCGAGGCGGATAGCGATATCCGAGCCTACATCGCCCAATTCCAAATCAAGCAAAGGAGCAAAGCGTGTTTCCAGCTTGAGCTCCGGCCAGATTCTTCCAACGGCCTCGCCTACACCTGCATCAAGCTGCGCGAGCAACACTTTGGTCATACTGTATTCCTTACACCGCGCTCCAAGAGCACGTCAGTCCACCCCGCCCAATCAGAGACAAGGCTACAAGCAATAAGCACCGCGTCGGAAACCTTTTCCAGCTCGGCGGCAGTTATGCCGGTCGAGATCCACTGCCTGGCGCGCGAGAACTCCTCAATGCGCTTCTTTGAAACACCGATCTTCGAGAAGCCCTCCAATGAATCCTGTGAGGTCAGCATTGCCGCAAGCGCAAGAAACACCGCCGGGCGATCTATCTTTTCAACTCTGAAGCTCGCGTCCGTAAGCGCGGAAAGACTCTTTCGCAATTTCTCGAGCGGCACATGCGCCAGTACCGCGATGCGCGTCAGAATATCCCAGCGCTGCAATAATTCAAGCGCCACATCTGCCTGCGCCTCTGCCAGAACTTTGTTAATTTCATTTATTTTGCGGTGCTCGGAGATGCTGGCTAGAGCGCCAGCACTGACAGCGCTCCTTAAACAGGATTCAGTATCCCGCTCGAGCACGCCGTCCAGCCGAGCAGCATAACGGGCGGCGCGAAATATGCGCGTGGGATCATCAAGAAAACTTTGAGGATGAAGGATCTTAATGCGTCGCGTTTCTAAGTCCTTTAGACCACCGAAGCAGTCAATAAGATCTGCCTGCAACGCTCCTACAACGTCCGATTCTGGCAATTCTGCGATCCTCAGCAAGGCAGCGACAGGCACAGCCATAGCATTAATCGTAAAATCGCGTCGCT
>JAFLCA010000205.1 GCA_017302875.1 Deltaproteobacteria bacterium | reverse complement strand
TCTGCCATAGTAGCCGAAGAGCTGGGAGGCATGTGCGCAAGGGTGGTGGATTTGACCCTGGAATATGTGAAAACTCGCAAGCAGTTCGGAGTCGCAATCGGAAGTTTTCAGGCTGTGCAGCATAAACTTTCGGATATGCACCTACAGTCTGAGGCGCTGCGATCTTTGGCCGCATTTGCAACGTGGGCCGCGCAGGAATCAAAGGAACAATCGGAATTATCGAGTCGTGCTGCGTTGGCGTTTGCTTGTGAACATGCTCCGCAAATTATTGAGACGGCCATTCAGATGCATGGCGGCATCGGCTTCACATGGGAGTATGAGCTGCACCTGTATCTAAGGCGCGCGAAAATGCTGGAACTGCTGTTTGGTAGCGGCGAGGCAGAGCACCAGTCCCTAATTGCGTCAGTCAAATAGAAGAACCATAACGAACTTCAGGAAAGGAGCGGCAAGCCCCCAGTGTGTTCTCTGAAACAGAAAGTGGGCTCAGATTGCTGACTCTGATTCCGATAGCGCTTAGCGGATAGCCGTTTGCTGAACCCGCTTTCTGTCCTCGAATTATGCGGCTTTACAGTAAGGACAAAAGAGAGTCTGGGTGCGAGGTCGCGTAGTTCTCAACTACGCGAGTGTCGTTTCCAGTAATTCACACCAGATATGGATTACAGTGATATGCACTTCCTGAATGCGTTCGGTTTCCTTAGCCGGGACGACCAATGCATAATCACAGAGTCCCGCTAATTTCCCGCCGTCTTTTCCGGTCAAACCGATAACGGCGGCTCCTGCCGCTTTGGCCGCTTTGGCAGCGCGCAAAATGTTCTCTGAATTTCCCGACGTAGATATGGCGACAAGGGTATCGCCCTTGGAGCAGAAAGTTTTTACCTGACGCTCGTATGCGCTTGCATATTCATAGTCATTAGCCCAGCAAGTTAGCGTGCCGGGATCTGCAAAATGCATCGCTTTGATGCCCGGGCGCTCGCGCTTGAAGCGAGCCACAAGTTCTTCTGCCAAATGAGCTGCATCGCATGCTGAACCGCCATTTCCGCAGGCATAAATTATGCCGCCCGCTTTCGCGGTTTTCGAAAGCTGCTGCGCCGACGCTTCAATGTTCTTAAGGAAGCCTTCGTTCGAGGCAAGGCTGGACTTGAGGCTGGCCGACGCGATGAGTAAGTCTTTAATTGCGGGAATCATGTGATTTCTAAAGGGTACGAGATTTGTCTCGTTCTATCAAGCAACGATTGATCGGTGGCTAAGTTCCTGGTACCAGCCTGGAACGACTGCCTGCGGTGCTCCAACCACGGTGCTGACGCTGCTATTGGCGTATCCGAGGCCCTTAAAGATGGTTTCGAGTTTCGCGCTGCCTTGCTGCAACAGCTCCCCCGCAGCCGTAGAAGCGGCGGTCATATGCAGGAGCAGCTCGCCCTTGCGATGGGCGAGATCGATCTGCAGCGGCCCAAGGTTTGGAAGTGTCACCATGAGCTCGACGCGCTCAAAGGAGCGCACTCCGCCTTTCGATCGGCCTTGCGAAGTCTCGCTCTCCGCTTCATGCGAGTGCTGGAACGAGGCCTGCCATGTACTGAAGAGCCCCTGCAGCAAAGCCGGAAAGAAGACCAACGTTGGTTCGCCAAGAGCCTGCATCACGCCGTTCATTTGATGGAGGGTGTTCTGAGTACTGGACACGCTTTCGATATTTTTAAGGGTGCGTTGCAGCTGTTGTAAGAATGCGCTGTCCTTTGATTGCGCGTGAAAGGGTTCGCGTGCATCGTTAAGGCGGACCACGCTACGCTTGAGTGTCTCGCGAATTTCTTTTTCGCCGGCTCCGGAATCTTTAAGCTGCTGAAGATCCCCCAACGTGGCGCGCAAGGCAGTAATGAGGGCCTTGTTGCTGCCGCCCGTATCGCCAGGAAGATCGACTTTACGCAGCAAGCCCAAGAGAAGGCCTAATGGATTCTCAAGGCGTCGTACCGCACCCATGTCTTGCGATAGGGCTTTTAGCACTTGGGAGTTTCCGCTCTCCATCGCAGTTTGAGACGCGAGTAAGTAGATCTTAAGTTGCTGCGAGAGGAGTTTCTCCGCTGTGCCGGGAGATTGGAAATCCAGGGTATCCGTAGATTTCAATAGCGTGCTGATATGTTCTTGCAGAGCTGAGGTAAGGCGCAGAAGAACGGGTGAGGGGGCTTTCTGTGCCAGTTCTTCCAGGGCGCGAGTGGCTTCCTGGATATTGGGCAGAACATTGCTCTGCGTTAGCTTGCTGTGTACTTTGCTGAGCAAGGCCGGGTCTTTGAGCACAGGATCGGCGATCAAGCTATTCTGGCTCAGAAGTTTCTCGAAAATTTGGACCAGCTTCGGACTGACGGCCGGGGCGTCCTTTGCGGAAGCAGCCTCTCCGAATAGCGCTTTTAGGAATGCGGCGGAGATTGGTTCTTGTGCGAACGGCGCACCGCTTTTGATGTCTTTGAGTTCGATATTTGGCAGCAGCGTTTGTAAGATCTGCTCAAAGGTCTGAGCGATCAACTTCTCTCCGGTCAAGCGAGCTGGATCGATGACCTTCAGAACAAGTGCGTCTTGACCCGGAAATGCCCGAACGGTGAGAACCTGTCCCTCAGCGAGATTGTCGGGGAGTCGTGCCGGAACAAACCTGCCTTCAATCATCACCCCGCTTCCGCGTTGCGGATCGCGGTGTATGGAAACTTCCAGCGTGGTGCCAGGCGCAATGGCTCGTATCGGCGCGTCGACGGCGTCGATACGAATGTCGGGGGTAGTCTGCGCGTTGGACGGCAGACTTAATTTCATCCCTGAGGCCACAGGAGAAGTCATATACTAAGGATCGGTCGAATTGCAGAAAGAATTTAGCTATTTAGCGCAGAAGCCTGCGGCTAACATATTGAAATTACCGGGTATTCTTGCTATTGCTGGAACCCCGGTCGCGTGTTCTTCTCAAACAAGGAGATTTCTATGCAATGGTCACTCGCTTTTCACATTATCGGTGTTGTTCTTTGGCTGGGCGGTTTGCTGCTGTTGACCCGCTTTGCTCGTTTGACGACTGAGCCGGGCTTCCTTCCGAACGCGGCGTTTTCATCTCTCGTCCGCAAAAGTTGGTTCATTTACGTTATTCATGGTGTCGCTCTCGTCTTGATCACCGGGCTGTATCAAATTCTTGCCGGAGGTGGTTTCGGAGTGTACTTCAAGCAAGGCTGGTTCCACGGAAAGATCACCTTGGTGATGGTCCTGCTTGTCGCAACCGTAATGCTCGGCATGGATATTCAGCGCATTGCCCAATCTCTACCAGCAAACCCAAGGCGATTGCGTACTGTGCAAATGCTCGCGCTGCTCAGTTTGTTTGGAATTGTTTTTCTTACCAAAGTTTTTCGCGCTTAAAGGATCCCCTCTATGAAGCAGTATTTCGTGTGGCTGGCTAAGTTGCTCACGCTGGTAGTGATTTTTTTCGTGGTCGTGCCGCTTTTGATGGGCGGGGTGTTGTTGGCGACACAAAAGGAAATGGGTTCAGTGTCTCCTGAAGGAGACAAGCTCGTGGCAGTGATCGAACTTAACGGCATCATCGAATCAGGAAAGGATATCGTTGAAGAGCTGCATAAGCAGGCCGCCGATGACAAGGTGAAGGGTATCGTGCTGCGAATTAACTCTCCCGGCGGTGCGGTCGGTCCGTCGCAGGACATATTTTCGACTGTGTTGAAGCTGAAAAAGAAGAAGCCAATTGTTGCGTCTATGGGATCTTTGGCCGCCTCGGGAGGCCTATATTCGGCGCTCGGAGCGTCTAAGATTTACGCGCAGCCAGGCACTCTGACCGGTTCAATTGGTGTAATTATGCAGCTTCCGAACTTCACCAAGATTGCAGACAAAGTCGGATTCGAGATGGTTACGGTGAAGAGTGGAAAGTTCAAGGATGTGGGGAACTCCTTTCGTGAGATGACGCCTGAAGATCGGGCCTTTCTTGAGAACACTATCGCCCGCGTTCAGGATGAATTTGTTCAAGCAGTCGCCACGGGAAGAAACCTGAGCGTTGAAAAAGTTCGAACCTTCGCTGATGGCAGAGTAATTCTCGGCTCGCAGGCGAAGGAGCTGAAATTGATTGACGAAATCGGTGATGTCTATGATGCCGCGCGCGCCGTCTTCGACTTGAGAAACGAGCCGCTCAAGAGTGAGGAAGAGCCGAACATTTTCTATCCGATGGACAAGTTCGGGCAGTTCAAGCGCTTTTTCGAATCGATTTCTTCTATCCCGCAGCTCTTTAGCCGCTCGATGGAGCTGCGTTACATGATGCCGTAAGGTGACGTGAACCAAGAGCCTCGAGCACTTTCTCAAGGGCGGCTCATTTTCAGCGCCGCCGTGCTGGTCGCGCTGTTGAGCTTTTGGCTCCTTTACTTTCCGCGGGCAGCTTTGACTATCCAGGAAAGTGACGGAGCCGAGTTTGCGTTGGTGGCCGCGAAAGGCAGCTTAGCGCATCCTCCCGGCTACCCGCTTTACTCATGGCTCGGGCAACTCCTCGCGCAACTATTCCCTCAGAATCCCTACTATGTGTTGGCCGTATTTTCGGCTGTCTGCCAGGCGCTGGCGGCGGGCATTCTAGTGCTTGTGCTTTCAGCATTGAGCGGTTCGTTTCTCGTGGGGTTGGCCTTCAGCTTGGGGTGGGCCCTGTATGAGCCTAGCCTGCTCACCGCCACGGATGCGGAAGTTTTTGCGTTGCATCATTTTTTAATTGTCTGCGTGCTTGGGTTGGCAATCGGCGCAGCGCGCTCCAGGCGGAGCGCGATTTTCCTTGGGCTTCTGCTTGGGTGCGCTGCCGCCCATCAGCATTTGTTGGCGCTGTTTCTGCCTCTGATTGCGGGGCTGTGCTGGAATCCCGCGCATGGCAGGGCAACTTTCTTCCGCACAAGCCTTGCCACTGCATTCTTTGTGGCTGTGGCGCTGTACCTCTCGCTTTTCCTGCGCTATGCGCATGCACCCGAATTGGCCTTTGCGCCCCTCGAATCGAGCGTCGATTTTCTGACTTACCTTTTGCGCGGAGGGTACGGAACCTTTTCTCTAGTGCTTGATGGGGCTCCAACAGAGGCTTCCTATGCCTCCGCCGTCTGGCGTGGGCTCTTTGTTGCGATGCCGGCAGCCTTCATTCTCTCCATCCTTTTGCCTGGGCTGACTCTTTGGAAGCGTAGCGCGGTGACATGGGGGGCTTCGGCGAGTTTGATTTTGACCTGGCTCTTCTCGTTGGGGCTTACCGTACCGGCCGAAAACCATGAGCTGAGCAATTGGGTGATGCGATTCTACCCGACGATTGCCCTTGTAGTCTTGTGTGGCGCCTGTGTTGCCTTTAACGCGCTTCGAATTCGGCGGGCAGCAGTTGCAACGGTCGTTGCCGTTGTGAGCTTGGCCGCGAGCCTGTGGGGTTTGCCAGCGACTATGCGGGCTTCAGATTTTTCGAGTAACGTTCTGGTCGAGCGGGAAGTGCAGGCCATCCTGTCCGACGCCCCCAACTCAGCGGTCGTCATCGTGGGCTCTGACCGTCTCGTCTTCGGACTTGCATATTTTCAGCGCGTATTTGAAGAGCGCGCCGATCTGCAAGTGGTAACCCTTGGGAAACTGGAAAGTCAGTTTTACCGAAAGCGACTAATCGCGACACTGGATTTGCCGCCCGGAACGACCGAGGAGAGTTTGCAAGACGTTGGAACGCTGGCTCGGCTCCTGCTTTCGACTCATCGAAAGGTCTTTGCCGAGCCCGCAGTTCCAGTCCCGCAAGGCTTGCAGGTTGAGCGCCAAGGGGCGCTCAACCGTTGGATCCAATTTTAGAATCGATAGCGAATTCCGCCGCGGATCCGATAAGTCGCAACTGCCTGCAGCCCCGAATTTTGAATCTCAAGCGGGATGTCGTAAGAAACGAAGGTACCGAATGAATCGCCGATAGTCGCGTTCACTTCCGGTCCCCAGAACACCGCGTTCAGCCCCGTGCTATCTTCTTTGTTACCGTTCGAGGTGTCCTTGCCCTTGTACTGCCCGCTTACATTAAGCTTCGTGGCGATATTTAGATCGCGCTGTA
>JAFLCA010000204.1 GCA_017302875.1 Deltaproteobacteria bacterium | reverse complement strand
CTTTGCAGCGTTGCTATCTTCAAGCGCGACTGCAACCAAG
Organism: Deltaproteobacteria bacterium; assembly: GCA_017302875.1. Lineage (GTDB taxonomy): Bacteria > Bdellovibrionota_C > UBA2361 > UBA2361 > JAFLCA01 > JAFLCA01. The sequence goes on along the minus strand of JAFLCA010000204.1, from coordinate 6,017 downwards.
CGGGCCTGTGTTCCTGTCAGTGCCCATGAACTTCATGCTGGAGCGAACCTCGCACTGCACTTTCAAGAAAACCCGTGTCATTGATGATAGCGTGCCTAGCACGATTTCTGAGGTCGTGAAGATTCTAAAAGCGGTGCCATCAAAGAAGCTCGCCATCGTTGCCGATTATGCTGTCAGAGCCACTGAAAGCCTCACTGGACTGAGCAGGATCGCCACTGCATTAGATGCCGACATTTTCGCAGCCCCCTTTCATGTGCAAGGCACCGTTGACCCCCTGCATCCAAATTATCGCGGGCAGCTGCCCTCCACGACTCGGGAGATCCATGCGACCTTGAGCGGCTATCACACCATGCTCCTGATCGGAGAGAAGGTGGATTCATTTACGTACAATGGCTGCTCCGCACTTCCGAGCGAACTGCAGGTCATCCAAATTTCTCCTGCCAGCTCTCAGCTCGGATTCGATTATCCTTGTGATGTAGCTGTCTTTGGCGATGTGCGCGCAAGCCTTGAATCTATCGCGACATCTCTCGGTCCTATACCGCCCACCGTTGTCCGACAGGATCGCGAAGCCGCTATTGCCGCTATGAATTCCAAGTATTCAGTTAACGGGGCGAATCCGAGCAACGCTCTAATTTTGGCGGTGCTACGGAATCTCGACACCGCGACTCACGTCATCACCGAAGGTTCGTCTGAGGATGCCATTGTGCAAGAAATGGCTGTTACACTCGGATTTAGAAATGTCCATTTCTCTCCTCGCGGAGGAGGGCTTGGATGGGCAATGCCGCTCGGCGTCGGCATTGGCCTCGCAACCGGAAAGCATTGCGTTTGTTTCGTTGGAGACGGCGGGAGCCTCTTCTCCATTCACGCCATCTGGACCGCAGCGAAATATCATATTCCTGTAGTGTTCGTATGCTTCGTGAACCATGAGTACCGACTGCTCAAGGATCTTTGGTGCCATTCGATGGGAACTGCGATGGAGAAAACCCATTTCGTCGGTATGGATTTCAACGATCCAAACGTTGACGTGCAGAAGATTGCAGCAGCGTTCGGAGCACGGACGGGGAAGATCTCCGAGTCGGTAAATGTGAGCGCTGCTATTAAAGAAGCCTTTGGGTATGCTGGCCCCAGCTTCCTCATCATCGATCGCGAGCCTTAACACCCACCGCCCCGTCCTCTCTTTCTAATCTGAATTGGCGCTAACCCGTATACCCGGGGGAAAGTCCCGCTAAGCGCTCCGCAGGAGCCGGGCCTTTGCGCATACATTTAGGCGCAAGCTCCACATAAGCCCAGAAATTGAACCTTCCCCCCGGTTGTGGCACTATCAGGGCGCTATTACATGGAATAACTTTAACGCGTCGCACGGCCGCGTTTATATTCAAGGAACTTTGTGGGCTTTACTTGCGGTATCATCGGACTTCCCAATGTCGGTAAATCGACCATCTTCAATGCGCTTACGTCCGCGAAAGCCGCAGCAGCCAACTTCCCCTTCTGCACCATCGAACCGAACACCGGCGCAGTTCCTGTCCCCGATCCACGCATGGAAGTTTTAGCCGGTCTAGCCGGATCAGAAAAAATTCTTCCGACTCAAATTACCTTCGTCGATATCGCCGGCCTTATTCGCGGAGCCTCAAAGGGCGAAGGCCTCGGCAATCAGTTCTTAGGACATATCCGCAGCGTTGATGCAGTCGCTCATGTCGTACGCTGCTTCGACGATGATGACATCGTGCACGTCGAAGGCAAGGTTGACCCGATGCGAGATATCGAGACTATCGACACGGAATTAATCCTTGCCGATCTAGACTCTGTGTCGAAGTTGGCATCAAAACTCGAAAAGATTGCCAAGTCTGGAGACAAAGAAGCCAAGCCGCGCTTCGCTGTCCTGCAAGAACTTGAAGCACATCTTTCTTCCGGCAAGCCTGCTCGCACCCTGGTTTCAAAAGGCCTCGAAGAGCATGTCACTGAGATGATGGCGACACTCCTGACCGCCAAGCCTGTGTTGTTTGTCGCTAATGTGGAAGAAAAAGATCTGCACAATAAACCGGAAGTGGGCGGCAGCCGCTTTATCGATCGAGTCGCCGATCACGCGAAGTCTGTTGGATCCACGCTCGTAATTATTTCCGGAAAAGTGGAATCCGAAATTGCCGAACTGAGCGCCGAAGATCGAAAGGGCTACCTCGCCGAACTGGGCATGGAAACTTCAGGTCTCGACCGTCTCACCTTGGCTGGCTATCAGCTCTTAGAACTAATCACCTTCTTCACTGTTGGCCCAAAAGAAACGCATGCCTGGACTGCCAAGAAAGGCACGAAAGGTCCGCAATGCGCCGGCAAAATCCACACGGACTTCGAGCGCGGATACATTCGCGCTGAAGTAATTAGCTATCAAGACTACGTGGACGGAAAAGGCGAAGCAGGCGCTCGCGAGAAAGGAAAGCTACGTATCGAAGGCAAAGAGTACGTCATGCAAGACGGCGATATCGTGCATTTCCGCTTTAACGTTTAGCACTCCGCAACCGACAAACGATCACTCGTCAATTTACGCAGCATTTCTATCAAAGGGAGCGACGTGTACCCGCTGCAATTGCGGTTCCGCGATCATTCCGTCAATCACGTCCACTCTGCAGGAGTAGGTTTTGCGAATTAGAGGAATGCCCGTTCCACGGTGGATACGAGTCTCACCCGTAATTGGCGCATCGAAATCGCGCGGGTCCAAGGTATGAATAGTGATATCCGCATCAAGCCCCGCAGGCTTTATCTTTATTTGGTTGACCCCCAAAATAGCTGAGGCTTGCGGCTTCTTTTTAAAGAGCGGCCCTAGTTCAAGCGGGCCTTCAACCTTAATCCCCTCATCACCCTGCTCATGCGCGCGTTGTACTGCTTCAAGCATCACTGCCACCAGCACGGAACCCGTTCGGATCGTTGAAACGACAAAATTGGGATCCTTACCGGCATCACGTAAGACCTGCGACGAAACAAGCCCTAAGTGATCCCGCGCCTCTTTGATCGCCGGATTCGCGAGCACCGGCTCAACTAACGTAAAGCGCTCTCCTGGATTAATTTTAGCGATAAGCCCAGCAGGCGCGACAAAGACTTCTGATTTGGGAATTTTATAGAAGCGCGGCAGTTTGGTCGGGCTATCATCGCCCTGCACCACGCAGGTCGGAATCACGGCCAGTCCGGTGGACTGTTCGGTAATCTCAGTCACTAGCCCAATACCTGGTTCAAGCTTCTTAGGTTCAGCGATACCTCGCGCCTTTAGGATATTCGAGTTGAACAATGAGCTTATTCGCACCGGATCGCCAAAGAATTGGAAGGTGATGGTGCGATTGAATTGTTCCGCAAAAGAAATTCCATCAGTGGACAGATCCGCTTCTAGTCCCGTGCGGCGGCAATAAGCCTCGAACGGTGGAACTAAGGAATCGAAGGCTTCTTCCAAAGTATGAGGAACTATGGGGTCGAGATCAGGAGATTCTTCAGGCTGTGGTGACGGCATACGACTTTACCCTCGACGACAAGGTATCAGTTAGCAATGTAGCAAAATCTGGCCACGTAACAAACAGCCTGTCCTCCAAATGGCAGTCCACGCAACTCCGCGCCTCTTTTCCCGAATAGAGTAAGTCAGCCATAACGAAATAGGGCTGCCAAAACTGACTAAATAAATAGGAGCTACCATGAGCGATCCCGTAAGCCTTCAGTCCCTTTTCGGACTCAATGCGCTGCAACAGAGCGAAACGAGCAGCACCCCGATACAACGAACTCTGCTGCCCTTTCCGATGCAGAACTTAGCACTTACCGCCCAGCCCGATCAGTCACTTCCGGCTTCGACAAGCGAAAGCCAAAACAAGCTAAGCCTAAGTGCGCAATCGCTAGCAACCATCATTACAAATGCGGTGATTAAGACGGTGCAGGCAATGATGAGCCTCTTCATCGAGAAACTCTTACCTGCATTAACAGGGCAACAGACCAGCACAACCGGGGAAACCGGAACTGCCACCTCCCCTACAACCGTAGGGACGGCGGCACCCGGCACAACAAGCACAGACTCCGTCGATGATGCGCCGAGCACTTCCGCGCCCAGCGCGACAAGTGGAACCACGAAAAAAGAAGAAGGTTCATTTCTAGATGGAGTGAAGGGAATCTTCAAAAATGTGACGAATTTTCTTTTCGGGGAGAATGCAAACGGAATTAGTATTTTCAAAGACATCCTCACCACCTTCATTCCCGGAGGAACCTTTACCAATCTTCTCAGCAAATTTACCGGGCTGGATAAGGTAGTCAGCGGATTGCTTACTCTCGGCAAGGGAACTCTCGGAAAAGTACTAACGAAGGGAACGCAATTTATCGACAGCATTTTCCCCGGCAGTTCGACTGCCATTAAGGGCTTGGTCGATAAAGGCAAAAGTTTCCTGAAGAAGATTTTCTAGCGAGCTATTCGCTTCGGCGGAGAACGTTTCCTTGCAGGTGCGTTCTCCGCTGGGTCCCTGTTTCCCTTCCTGCCATTGCGAGCAGAAACCCGACACATCTCGTTGCCCCGGCACGACTATAGCGCGACACTTGTCCCGCCGAAGCCTAAGCGAAGGCTGAATCCTCCGATCAGGATCCACCAATGCCCCTTGCTCCTTTGAGCTAAGTTACGATCACCCCTTCAAGAGCTCATTTTCCGCTAAAACCCGCTCAGATTGACACAGCGGCCCCGAAAGTATAGAAATCATGAGCAATTTCAACGCAAACCGAAATTGTGAAGTCCCTATACGGGCCGATAGCTCAGTCGGTAGAGCAACTGGCTTTTAACCAGTGGGTCGAAGGTTCGATTCCTTCTCGGCTCAATTTTTTGCCCAACAAATCCAACAAAATATAGATAGTGCCCTTCGGGGAAGCTTTCGGGCTTCTGCCGTTTATATGCCATTTATATGGAGTCGATTCATTTAATGAAGTTCGTAGCCGTTCAAGGTAGAATTCTCCCTTTGCATTAATGTGACCACCATGAACCTGCACCCCAATTGCATGAAAGCCTACAAAGAGAAACTAGTTTCTTACCTCAGCAAGATCGAGGTCACGGGAAAGAGTATTCCCGTAATGCATGACTTTGAAGCTCACGCCGCACTGAACAATACGTTCCCAAAGGAAAATCTGAAGGAACTGATCGAAATAGTTGGGCCTTCCCCTAGCGTGACCTTAATTTTCGACTCTCTTCAGGCACAACTGGGGCAAAAATTTAAATACGATCCTGACGATGCACAGACTAAATTAAGCTCTCTGCCTGGATTCGAGGACATTGAAGCGGTTGCCTCAGGAGTAATCGAACTATTACAATCGCTCCCGCGATCGTACTCGATGTTTGTTGCGCTCGCCCTGAAGGCAGATTGCGGACTTCCTGCCTTAGTTGAGATTTCTAAAAGCATCAGCCTTTTTGTTCCGTCGAAGGAATTTATAAAAGAATTCCCTCCGCCACCGGCTCCCAAAACAACGCTTGCCGCACTCCTCGACCCGACTATTTCCCCTGGTGCGTGGGACGAGAAAGTCTTTTACCTTCGGGTTGATTTCGAGGGGTATGTTTCTAAACTGTTCGCAGGCACTACTTACCAGCGGTGCGCGCCCGTCGTAAAATCCTATCTGGGATTGGGATTAGGCTATGAATTATTTAAGCTTGACGAGATAACACCAGCGTTCGCGTTCGCAGTAACACCAGAAACAAACGCATTGATCTTCGAACGAGCGAAAACTGGAATCTCCTTTCTTAAGAAAGAGCAATTTCCAAGGGCTGAAGCCGAAGCAATTTCCAAATTAATTTTACATGAGAAACATCAAAATAAATCGGCGGAGTATCTTGAAGAACCCCTAAAAACTATTTCTAACCCCTTTAATCTTGGTGATAAGGGCCTTCAGCTACGACGAGCGCTGGCTGGTCTACCACCACTGGGTGCGGGCCGACGAGTGGTCGTGGATGGGCTACCCCAGCGCCGACGATCCGGCCTTCCAGGCCCTCATCACCCAGGGCACCGCCAACATCTTCCTCCTCG
>JAFLCA010000203.1 GCA_017302875.1 Deltaproteobacteria bacterium | reverse complement strand
AATACAGGGCCACCAGCGAGCACGCCAACTGCATGGGATGGAACCACAGCGAGAAGATCAGGTTGATGGCGTTAACGAACTTCTGCGCGTCTGTGCCCATCAAATTAATAATCTGTCCGGCAGAAGTTGCCTGGCGCGCTTCCTGAGTGAGTCGCAAGGCCTTCCGATAGATGACCGAGACCAACGGCACGCGTACGCGCACCATCATACGCAGAACCAGCTGGAACATGTGGTGAATGGCGAGGCTGCCGAGGATCGAGACCACTACCATAGTCCCGGCAAGCGCGTACCCAAGCCAAATCGGGCGCTGCAAGGAGGAGTCTCCGAGCCACACAATTAACTCTCGCAGCAGGAGCGGATTACCGACCAAGGCCACCAGATGGATCATAGAGATCCAAAAAGCCCGAACCAAGTTGCTGCGTTCGAGCTCAAAGGCCGAACGCAAGACAGGCCGCCGCGACTTCCTAAATAGACGCAACGCTGCCCTGAATGCCGGATCGGTATGATCGGGATGCTCCGTAGCATTTAGTGGAAGGAGCGTCTCGATGGTGAGCGGAGTACGGCGCCCCTCCCGCAGCATGGGGAAGGCCCAACTAAAGTAAAGCCTCTTAAAGAAAGAGGCTGTGCTCTCAGGAGAAACGTTTGACATCGGATATGGGGGAGAAACCGCTAGAATAATCGATTTTCAGCCCAGCAGCAAAGAGTTTGCTGCTCTTTTTAAGAAAAAATTAGCGGCGCGCCGCGGAAATTAGCTCATTGGCAGCACTATGTGGATCGCTGCTGCGTTCCAGACAGCGTTGCACGAGCTTCTTAAGCTCGGGGCGGGAACGCTCGAAAATTTGCTCCGCCAAAAGCTCCTCAGCGATCTGACGAATACTGTGCTCAAGAATCTGAAGGCGTTTTTCCTTGCCCTGCGGGGAACTGGCTAACCATGCGGCGTGCTCGCTCAAAGCTTTGATCATGCCGTCTATGCCCTTCGTTTCTGTGGCGACAGTCTGCACGATCGGAGGCTTCCAAGAACCCGGCTTGTCCTCAGAGAGGGACAAAAGTACCCGGATGTCTTTGTGCAGCGAGTCTGCCCCTTCCCTATCCGCTTTATTGATGATGAAGAGATCGGCGATCTCCAAAATACCGGCCTTAATTGCCTGCACACTGTCCCCCATGCCGGGAACAAGAACTACGACACAGGTATCGGCAGTCCGGACGATATCGACCTCCGCCTGGCCCACCCCAACAGTTTCAACTAGTACGATATCAAAGCCGGCGGCATCAAGAATATGGACAGCATCCAGGGTCGCGCGGGAGACGCCGCCCAGTGAACCACGCGTCGCCATACTGCGGATAAAGACCTCAGGATCTTCTGCAATTCGGCTCATGCGAATCCGATCGCCCAATATCGCTCCGCCCGAGAACGGGCTGGTAGGATCAATGGCAATGATAGCAACTTTCTTTCCGGCTTTACGCCATTCGCTGGCCAGGGCATCCACGAGAGTGGATTTGCCCGCTCCAGGTGATCCCGTGATACCGATGACATGCGCGCGACCGGTTTTCTTGAATAGTTCGGCTTGCACCTTAAAGGCGCGCGGCTCGCGATTCTCGCTTAACGTTATCAGACGCGCCACGGCACGGAGATCGCCGGCGGCGACTCGATCGATAAGCTCTTGATCGGAGTATTGCATAGAGGAAGGAATACAATATCCGCGCAGGAAATTCAAAAGGCCGACTGAATCCTCCCCCAATAAGGGAGAGATTCGAGTCGGCCTTCCCGGTTCCTAGCGACCTAACTTACGCCAGCTGGATAATATCGTTCAGAAGCTGGTTAATCGTCGTAATAATACGTGAGTTAGCTTGGAAACCACGTTGCAAGGTAATGAGCTTAACGAACTCATTAGCGATATCAACCGTGGACAACTCAATACGACCCGACTCAATCGAGCCGAAGGTACCGCTTTGAGCTTTACCTACAACCGGCTCGCCGGATTGCGATGACTGTTGCAGCAAGTTACCACCGACACGGGTGAGACCTTCAGGGCTGGAGAAGTTCACCATGCCGATGCTGCCGATAATCGCACTTTGTCCGTTTGAAAGACGCGCGAAGATTTCTCCGTTCGACTCAATATTTAAACTCGTCACGGTACCAACGCCTTGCCCGTCCTGTTGGATGGAAAGGATGTTGGAACTTCCCGAGTACTGGGTGAAGGAGCTGAAGTCGAGATCAATAGAACTTGGATCCGCGCCGTTGTTCCATGCGATACTGACTGTCTGCTGTGCCGCAGTCGCATTTGAAAGAGTTCCGTCACCGTTAAAGCCAAGGGTGATGTCTCCGTCTGGGCTTACTGCCGAATGGTTATCAACGACTAGTCGCGGTCGTCCGGTTACTCCACCCGCAGTATCAACCTCTTCGCTATTTACGTAGCCACGCACGGTGTACGAATTACTTGCTGAAGTTCGAAATGCGAAGAAGGTAATGGTATGCGAAGCTCCCAGCGAATCAAATACCTGTGCAACCGTCGAGAAAGCCGCACGAGCATTTAGGTCTGCGTAGGTCAAGGCTTGAGCTCCAGCACTCGCCGACGAGGGAAGATCTCCCGCTTCAACCGCCGTAGGGATAGCGCTCGCATCGGATGGCTCAGAAGCATCGAGATTTCCTGCCAAGGCGACGGAGTTAGTAGCAACGCTATCTTGGGAAACGGTATTTACGTTGAGAGGCTCAAGGGCGCCAGTTCCACCAGCCGGGAACCCCAGCACGGCTTTGTCGTTCTGGTTTACGATGTAGCCGGAAGAGTTAATCTTGAAGTCACCGGCACGGGTATAGAAGCGCTCAGCTCCGTCGGCGACGACGAAGAAGCCGTTACCGTCAATCGCCAAATCGAGCGGACGGTTCGTAAATTCAAGGGTACCTTGCTCGAAGATCGTATTAACAGCAGAGGTCGTAGAACCGGAACCAACGACCTTACCGGCAGTTTGACCACCGGCGATCAGGTCTTCGAACCCTGCGCGGCTGGCCTTGTAACCGATTGTACTTGAGTTCGATATGTTATCGCCGACTACTGCGATAGCGGTACCATGACTCGAGAGTCCAGAACGACCAGCGAATAATCCGTTTACGATGCTTGGCACTGTAGTCTCTCCTTAACGTAATAAACCAAATCTAAAACTTGCTCGTACTGCTTAACTCCTCACTACTACTGGGCGATGGCCTGGTTCACTTCGATGATGTTGGCCGGATCAATTTCACCGTTATCCGTCAACAACTTCGGAGTCGGGCCTGGCACGAATCCGTTAACTACGGCTGCGGCATGCACGGTCGCGTCAAACTGCCCACCGGATGAGCTGACGCCGCGTACCTTCACTTGATAATCACCGCTGGCAGTCGCGATGTTCGCGAGCGACAACGTGTGCTTGCCGGCAGAGAGAGGCCCAATGTCGAAGGATTCCTTGACTGAGCCAGTGACAGGATCAAGCAGGTCAACCTTGACAGCGCTTGCATCACTTGGCAGGTCAACCTTGATTAGGCCGCCGTTGTTGTTCTTAACGTGCGCGACATCGCTGTTCAGGGTTACCTGCTGTCCTAAGTACGCAGCCAGCGTGCTAACGTCCGTACCGGAGTTCGCACCAATCTTGTCGTTGATTCCGATCAACTGTTCGAGCTGACTGAATTGCGCCAAGTTCACCGCGAACTGGTCGTTCTTCATTGGCTCCATAGGATCTTGGTTCTTGAGCTGGGTAACGAGAAGGTTCAAGAACTCGTTCTTTCCGAGCGCATCATTCTTCTTGCTTGTTTCTGTTTTCGAGTTCGTACCAAGCGCCGCCGCAATGGCGTCCGCAGAATTGCTCGAACCCTGCCCGCTGCCGGCGGCTGCCGTATCACGAAGCATCGAATCTCTTAAGCTAAGGCTGTTAACCATAAATCCTCGATCTTAAAACTTACGCTATCCAATGATCCTCAACCGCGGTGACGTTCTCTCGTCCCTGCGCACCCGTTGCCACTGACACACTTCCGAAATTTCCCATCACCCCTGTCGTTTCCCGTTCCGTGCGCTGCTGCGAGAAGGCCTGCTGATTGGAAGCAGAGCCACTATCATTATTTCCGACAGAGACGCTCACCGTGTCGGCGTTAAGGCCGAGCTTGCGAAGCGAGCTTTGTAAATCGTGGGCCTTATCGCGTAAGAACTGATTCACGGCAGGAGACTCGGCAACGATGCGGGCATGGAGGTTCCCGTCGCGCATGCTGATATCAACCTTGACTGACCCAAGCTCCGGAGGATCGAGGCGCAGCGAGATAGTTTTTCCATCACGAGATTTGGCGGCTTCACGCAGGGCGTTCTCGACTTTCTCCATCGTGCGGAGCGAAGCGGCCTGCGTTAACGGGCGCGCAGCGCGCGGGCTTTCGGTTTGAGCGCCGTTCTCCAACGAACGCATCAAGCTTCCCTCATTGCCAAAAGGGGTCGAGCGCGCAGAAGTAGGACTTACCTGAGTATTTACCTTGGAGGCACCTTCAACAGCAGCATGCTTTGAGGCTGAAGCAACTGACATCTCACGTTCCGCCGAGCCGCTGATTACTGAGACGTCAGCGCGAATTCTTGCGAACTCAGCGGAGAAAGCAGCCGCAAGCTTTGACTGCGCCTGGACTTGAGCTGGATTAGTTTCAGCTTTGGGGGTTTCGATTTGCGGAATCAATTCTGCAACGGGAGCCTCTTCAACTTTAGCTTCGCGCACGGTGGATTCCGGCTTGACCTCAGCTTGCGGCTTTACCTCGTTCGGCTTTACTTCCTGCGCTTTGGAGGAAGTATCGGCAAGCTTGCTTTCTGGTGCCTTCACGATCGGCTTGGCATCGACAGCAACTACTGGCTTCTCGACAGCAACTTCAACTTCAGTTTCCGTCGCGGCCGCAACCTTCTCGGACACCACTTCCACTTTCGCAGGCTGCTTCGCAGTCAAAACCTCTTCGCCCTTCTTCACTAACTCGCGAACTTCTTTGTCCGAGGGCTCGTCTTTCTTCTCGATCTTAGAATTCGAAACTTCCTTAACCTCAGACTTGGAGCCCTCAGCCTTAGAGTCTTTCTTGTCATCACCCTTGGCGCCGTTGGCCTTAACTTCGACGACCTTAACTGGCTCCGACTCCTTCTCAGCGTTCTTACCCTGCGGCTGCGGCTCAGCCTTCACCTCAGGCGCCTTCGACTTTAGGACACCCAAGTGTTCGAGTTCCCCAATGCCGAAGTCATTGAAACCATTGCCTTTTCCCTTAGGGGCAGAATCTTTAAGCTTGGCGGCAATTTTATCCATTACCTCGGAGAACTCTTTGAGCAGAGCATCCGTCTCCCCGCCAGCCGAAGCGGCCCCGGGAGTGAGCTGCATGGCAGCTCTAACAGCTTGAGAAAGCTTGTTTTTTATCGAGTTTTGCTGTTCTGTGACTTTCATTTTCTCTATCACTTGCGGCTAAAATTTCGACTTCCACAGCACGACCGCCTCTCTCTATTGAGCAAGAGATAAGCCAAACCGCTCAAATGTTTTTATGTAATAATTACACTGTGTTATTTGGTTTGACGGAGATGGCTTAGGAGAAAAAAATGCCCGGTCAGCTCGATTGAGAGGGCGGCGGAAGAGGGCCGTGGGGGAAAAGGGTTCAGCAACCCGCTGACCGCCAACTGCTATCGGAATCTGAATCAGCGATCTGAATCTGCTCTGTCATTGCGAGCAGAGAATTCGCAGTCCACTTTGACAGGGGCGAGATTCCAAAGGTTAAAACTAGTACCTCATAGTTCCAAATCTGTCATTGCGGTAAAAGTCACGTAATTCGGGGACAGAAAACGGGCTCGGCAAACCGCTAACGGCTAACCGCCATCTGAATCTGAGTCAGAGTCTGAATCAGCTATCTGAATCGGCTCTCCGCATCAGAGGAAACACGGGGGCTTAGCGCCCCTTACTCTGAATCAATCGATAGATATGAGCCCCTAGTACATCAGCTTCAGTAGCAGGACTAGAGTCTGAGATATCTGCCAAGTCTAGTATCGCTTGTGACTCCCTTAGACTTCCTAAGGCTATGCTAAAGAATCTGTTCTGATCTGCCCTCGTAGCCCTTCCCGCACCTTCAGCTAAGTTAAGCGCAACACTGGAAGCGGCACGCTGTAATTGCTCTCTTA
>JAFLCA010000202.1 GCA_017302875.1 Deltaproteobacteria bacterium | reverse complement strand
CTAATCATTGGAGTATCGCTCGGCGTAGCACTCGTGGTGGGATTCCAAGTTTCCTCGAAGATCAAAATGAACGAGGAGTCAGTTCAGGCGGCGTCAGCTATTACGGTGACCGTACTAGATCCAAACGCCGAAACAGGTAAAGACACTGCAACTGCCTCACAGCCCGCCGAGAAAGTAGCAGCTTCCACTCAAACTCAGTCTGAAGCTTCAAACATCATCCAACATGCGCAGGCGCGTACCGTAAACTTAGAAGAGCGGCGCTTCCTGTACACCTCGGGCGCTAGCATGCGAGCCTATGACTCTGAGTACCTTTCGAGCGATGCAAACGGGCAATTCGATTTCAAATTAGGCGAAGCCCCCAAGGCACTGTCTCTTCGTCCCATTAACGATGCCTCTGGCCGCTACGAAATTGCCGGCACGAATATTCAGTGGCAAGGCAGCTGGCAACCCGACAATCCGGAACAGAATATCAAGCTAGGGACTGCATACGTTGACTACGTCAACCGAACCTTCGGTAACACCGTTGGTAGCAATCTCTCCGCAATCAATAAGGAACCGACCAGCCTGCTTGGCCGCATGCCACGCCAGAGCGGCGCTCCTACGGCACTTAAATCTTACTCCGGTCGTTAGACTTCCTTGCGGCTTACTGCCGATCGATGTGAGCAGACGCACCGCGCTGCATACGATCTTTGAGCAGACAGCTCAACGCGTTCCACTCCAGACCAAACTCCGTCAGATTCGTGCAACTCGAGAAGGCCTGCCCGCGATGCAATTCAGCCTCCAACACGCGCAGCGCAGCCCCAATCCCTCGGCGCGCCAGGGTATTAGAAATTTCGCGAGCGCAGTCACTGGGCGACTTCTTCGGGCCGCGCCAGCTAGGCTGCATAGTCTTTGCCAATAACTGCGCCGCCGCATGCAATTCACGGATCGGCGGCTGCAAAGCGGAGAGAAGAAGGCGGCTTTCGAGCATAGCGACCCCCTCAGCCGCCAACAGTGCAAAGGCGTCGAGCTCGAGCCGCTCAATTTCGCGCTGCGGGTAGCGCAAATTCGAGGGGACTGGACTTAATTGATACAGTTGCGCGACGAACTGTTCTGCGCCGCTAAAGTCCGACTCAATAACCAGAGCTCCGATTATCGCTTCGAGAATATCGGCTCGCCGTTTTCCGCTCGGAGATCCAATTGCCAATCGCGGCGCTAATTGATCGAACAACGCACAGAGCGTCCGATTATTAATGGCACGCGAAACGCGCAGCATGATGGCAGCATTGGAAGAGGTTGCATCACGCAACACCTCGCTTCGCAGAACCTCTAGAAAGAGGAACTGATCACCGACAAACGAGTCCGTACGAATGGAAAGTGGGCGGGGAACGTTCGATGCTTGGCCCAGGCGGGCGAGAATAGCTGCTATTGGATCAGAAAGCTCGGGAGTGAAACCGTTCACTCGACGATAATGCTCATACCCGGTCGAATTTTTCCAGATCCCTTTGCGCTATGAATGCAATACTTCTGGCGAAACACCCAAACGCTTTAAGGTGCGAAGCAAATCTTCGCGGCGAATCGGCTTTACCAAGTACTCGCTACAGCCGCTAAAATGCGCGTGGTAGAGGCTTTGAGGATCATCAAGTGCAGTCGTCATCACAATCTTGACTCCGGCATCTGGAGCAACGCCCGCGCCTTCCTCAACTTCACGGATAGCGGCAAGCGCTTCCTGTCCGTCAACTCCCGGCATCATAATGTCGAGGAAAATCAAATCGAAGGGCTTGCCCTCGTCCATCGCGCTGCAAAACTTTTCAAAGCACTCCTGGCCATTTGCGGCACGCTCACAATTACCGAAATGCGCCACCGTGGCTTCGAGCAACCTGGCAGAAGTCGGTTCATCTTCGACGATTAGAACTCTCATAAAGGGCCTCGTATAATCTACGAAATACTTGCACCTTTATACTCGTCAGAACGCTTACTTCTCTTTAGAAAGTGCGCTTCAATTGAGGATCGAACAATCCTTCTATTCCGCTCAGTTACGCCGCCTCGGCATGCTATACTCAAGTCCTAGGCGTTTTATTCGGTTTTAGACATGACTATCGAAGTCAAGAATGCGGCTGGCGCTTCTACCGCGCAGCCCGACCAGTCTACTGGCACTGCCCCCAATCTCGAGGCTGCTCTCCCCTCTCATTTTCGATTCCCAACCGAAGCTACGATAGAGGTGAAGGATCCTACGCTTTCAAGCCTCATTTCCCAGTTACAAACGCCGCCGCTGGATCCCGCTGAAAAAACGTCAGCACTTACTGCGCTCCAAAGCCTCGGTCAGCACATCGAAGAGCACTCAGGATCGCGAGAGGACCTCCTACAGTGTTCGCGCGTACTGCGTTCGCTCTGCGCATCAACGGACGAAGTCGATCTAAAAGTTGGTGTGTTTCGCGCGCTAGAGCAAATAGGATTGCGCGAGCCTGAAACAATGGCGCTTTTGAGGAACGAGGTGGCCTCCAGCGAATACGGCTACGTTCGAGGCTCAGCGCAACAAACGCTATACGCTCTCGCCTCACGCGAACCTGATATTCGCGCCGCGTAACATTTCGCGACCGCAGCGAGCCGCAGCTCACGAGAAACACCTTTTTGTTTTGAACAAGAACGCGCGTTCAGCCGCGCTAGGTTAGGATCTTTGAGCGCGGTAAAATTAAACGAACAGGCAACACTCGCCACATGAATCGATTTTAACTTGCACTTGTTCCTACCCTGCTCTTGCGTCTCCCCTACTTCCCCAATGACGCAGGAGCAGGGCTTTTCTTTTCAGAAAGCATTTAGGAAAGCAGGCCCCAGGTTTGCAACAAGTCCCCATCGCGGTGCCAACGCTCGCCGATGTCGGTGCGATAGAACATATTTGGAATGAGAATGTTCTTGATGCGACCGTAAGCTTCTTTGCGTGCGTCCGCCATTGTGGAGGCAGAGCCCGTCACTACAAGTGCATAACCGGAATTACCCGCCAGAATCCACTCGCCATCAACGATTTTGACGTCGCAGGGGTGAATTCCTTCGCGCGATTCCTTCTTAAAAATGATCACGGCGCCCTCGCTAAATTTTCGAAAGGCGTCCGCATCAACGAAAGGAAACGGCGGCACACCGATAACAACCCCGATCTGGAACCCGCGCTTGGTTTTGAGCGCGGGGGATTCGCTGCGAGCAATTGCGTGCAAAAATTCTCCCCACTTCGAGGTAACACCTTCAATCTGAATATTGATGGTGGGATAGCCGAAGCGGGTGGTGAATTCCAAAGGGTGAATGCCGCGTGCATTCGCGATGCAATTCAGATCGAAATAGCCGACATATCCCGAGGCCGCCAGACGATCGCGCATTTTTGCCAGCGTCGCTTGAAAGAACGTCGGCGCGTTCGACCAGAACATGGTGGTCCCCATTTCCCCGGTGCTCGGTCCGATATCGTCGTTGCACATGCGTTTGTGTTCGAAGTTTACGCAGGCGGGCAAAATGAAATCCTTGCCGTTAAAGAATGCCCCAATTGCGACCTCGACACCCGAGACGAACTTTTGCAATTGGAAGCTTTTTATCTTGCTGCTCCAGCTTTTTTTGTAGTGCTCAAGGATAGAGATCACATCCTTCCCGTCATCCTCTTGCCCCACGAAGGAGAGCACTTTGTCATTCTGGGCCTTACCGTTCGGCTTGACGACGTAACGATCGGGATTACTCTTCACAAAGGCGATAGCCGCATCGAAGCCGTCGAAGTCCCACTTCGGCAGAATACTCAAGCCCGCGGCCTTCATCTCCTCCTGTCCAAAGTCGCGATCGTCTTCGAGCTTATCAGTGTAGACGCTTCCTCCGACGACTGCTTTCCCCGCCTTGCGAAGCTGATCTGCCGTTTTGCCGAAATCGTTATCATCAAAGACAACGACATCCGCCCACTGCACATCCTTCTCCCAGTCTTCGGTTTTTGCGATAAAACCGTCGGCGACATCTTTGTCGGCCTTCGACTGAATGAAATATCGAACTTCATGTCCCTCCTTGGCGACTTCCCACGCCAAATCGTGGATTAGAGCTGAACGGGACACGAACAGAAAAGTACTCATGGTGGACTTACTCCTATATAGCTGTGGAAAGTATATCACGAATATGAGAAGCGCTGTGAAGTTTTACAACGCGGGTAGCGGCGACTGCGCTGGAGGTCCCCGCGCGATCTGTGATGCGGAAATCGGACTCAGATAGCCAAGTCCGATTTCGTTCGCGGTAAGGCGTTAGTTGGGCGCATTAGCCCATGATGATGTCGATCTTAACTGTCGAGCCTGCTGCGGGATACGCCACCGAACGGCTCTCAGCCTCAACGCCATTCACTTTAAACGAATGCACTCCACGCTGCACGCGCTTCGGATTCTTGACCTCGACTTCAACAACTCCTTTGCCGAGTTTCAACTTCACAGAGAACCCCTCCCAGGCGCTCGGGATGCAAGGATCGACAAGCACATGGTTGTTTACGAAGCGTACGCCCAGAATCTCATGCAAGCCGGCTTGGTACATCCAGCCGCTTGAACCCGTATACCAGCTCCACCCAGCCCGCCCCATATGCTGGGCATTAGAGTAGACGTCCCCGCATAACACGTAGGGCTCTCCCTTGTAACGCTCCAGTCCCGCCGCATTGCGGGTGATATTGATGGGATTTATCAATTCAAACATCTCGATGGCCTCGTCGCCGCGGCCTTGTCGAGCAAGCGCGATGATGAACCAGGCGGCCGCATGCGTGTACTGCCCACCGTTCTCGCGAATACCGGGCAAGTATCCCTTGATGTAACCCGGATCTTGCGGAGAGCTGTCGAAGGCGGGAGTAAGTAATTGGACAATTGAGGCATCACGACGAACAAGATGTTTCATGGCGGACGCCATCGCCTGTTTTTGGTGCTCTGGAGAACCTGCGCCCGACAACACGCTCCAGCTCTGCGCAATGGAGTCGATACGACACTCGGTGTTTCGAGAGCTGCCCAGCGGCGAACCGTCGTCGTAGAATGCCCGTACATACCACTCGCCGTCCCAAGCGGAAGCCTCTATAGCAGCAGCAATTCCAGCAATATTCTTTTCGAACAACTGCGCACGATAGTTATCGCGGCGATCTCGAACGATCGGCAGGAATCGCTTCAAAACATCAATAATGAACCAGCCAAGCCAAATACTCTCGCCCTTGGCATGCCGACCCACTTCGTTCATGCCGTCGTTCCAATCTCCGCCACCCATCAACGGAAGACCATGCGGGCCGCTGGTGAGACCTTTATCAATGGCGATCAAGCAATGCTCGTAAATCGTGCCGCGTCGTCCGGAAATTGTCGGCTGCTGATACGACTCCATCACCCCATCTTCCAAGGGCGAGGCTTCGATGAAACTAACCTCTTCATCGAGCACCGAAGTATCCCCGGTTGCCTCGACATAGCGATGCACCACATAGGGCAGCCAGAGCAAGTCGTCGGTCATTCGAGTGCGCACCCCACGGCCCGTCGGCGGATGCCACCAGTGCTGCACATCCCCTTCGACGAACTGCCGGGAGGCGTGCAATAGGATCTGCTGACGCACCATGTATGGGGCGATGGGAATCAAGGCTAAAGTATCTTGGAGCTGATCGCGGAATCCGATCGCACCGCCGCTCTGGTAGAACGCCGAGCGCCCAAAGATACGACACGACACGGTCTGATAGAGAAGCCAGCCATTCATCAACGTGTCAAACGTTTTGGCCGGGGTAGAAACTTCAATCGCTCCGGTCAAGTCGTTCCAATACTCGTTAACGCGCCGACGCTCGGCGACACAGGTTGCGACTGATGCAAACTCACGCGCTGCGCCACGGAACTCGTCAATAGAGCCTGCCTCGGTGAGATAAAAGACAACTTCACGCTTCTCGTTCGGCCCCAAGGTTAAGTTCGTAACAAGTACAGCGGCATCACAGCCCGGGCCCGTCTGGCTCGACAAGCGCGGCCCCAGCGCTGCGGTGCTTTCGAATGCCATCGGAGTGCTCAGGTCTCCGTTTCGTCCGATAAATTCATCACGGCGCGCCGTGTATCCCGCTAGGTCGAGGCTCGATCCCACCGCCACCACTCGGCCAGCGAACTCATTGTTGTAGTAGTTGCGCGCGATCAGAGCCTTGGATTTTTCGTCGTAGCTGGTTACGACATGGCGAATCGC
>JAFLCA010000201.1 GCA_017302875.1 Deltaproteobacteria bacterium | reverse complement strand
GGTCGCGTTAAACTTTGCGGATTTGGCCTTTCGAAATTACTGAGCTGTGGGCCGATTAACTTGCGGGTTGGTAGCGCGCAGTATCGCGCCCCAGAATATTTGCGCTATGGAGATTGCGACCAGCGCGGAGATATTTATTCCTTGGGCGTCATAGCCTACGAATTGCTAACTGGAACTACGCCACCAGCGGGTGATGAACCTAGCGCTGCGACTGAGCCCGATGCTTCTCCAAAGCCTTGGCCGATTGACTGTTCGCCGCTATTGCGCGCCGTAATCGAGAAAGCCATGGCAGTCAATCCTTCGGACCGCTTTCAAAGCGCGCATGAGTTTGAAATGGCGCTCGTGCGAGCCCGCGACAACCGTACGCGTTCGCCCCGTTTCCTGGGCAGCTTGTTCATCGCCGGATTTTCAGCTTACGTCGCCTTGGTTCTGACTTGCTTCTATCTGATTGGGTAACGCGTGTAGTGCATGATCGACAATCTTTTAAGCGGCTTTGCTCCCGAATTTGCCGTTGACCTCGGGACTGCAAACACTCTCTTGTACCTCAAGGGAGAAGGGATTGTTGCGAATGAAGCTTCCTTTGTCGCGGTGCATCAAGAAGGAAAAGAAAGCGGCAAAGTTGAGGCCTATGGAACGCGCGCAAAGCTGCTCGAAGGTCGAACCTCGAAGTGCATTGAGGCTTTGCGCCCCTTAGAAGGCGGCTGCATAAGGGATTCCGAGCTGACCGTCCAGATGTTGCGTTATTTCTTCGAAAAAGTGCCTGCGCACACACGTTTGTTGAAAGCCAAGGTGCTACTAGGAATTCCTTCCGGTGCAACAGAGGTCGAGCAGCGTGCTGTAGCAGAAGCTGCGACGTTAGCCGGCGGCGGCAAGGTCTTTGTAGTTGAAGAAGTAATGGCGGCCGCAATTGGAGCCGGTATTCCGGTCACTGATAACAAAGGCTGCATGGTAGTCGATATCGGCGGCGGCACTACAGACGTCGCCGTAATTTCCTACAATGACGTCGTCATCTCACGTTCGACCAAAACGGCTGGGAACAAGTTTGACTTCCTCATTAGCGAGTACGTGCGCCGAAAACACCATGTATGGATCGGTAATCAGACCGCTGAGCGCATTAAGATTGAAATCGGAGCTGCACGCCTAACTAAGGACGATCCCGTGATCACCGTTCAGGGGCGCGGAGTGAAGGATTTAATGCCTGCTCAGATAAGTATTCGTCGCAGTGAAGTCCTCGAAGCGATTGGAGAATCATTCCTTGATATCGCCAAACTGGTGCAGGGAGTGCTCGATCAGACCCCACCCGAAGTGGCAGCAGATTTGATCGATACCGGAATCGTTTTGGTGGGCGGCGGAGCGCTATTTCCGGAGATTGATTCCTTCCTGGAACATCAAACGGGTCTACCGGTTACGCTGGTTGAGGCACCCATGACCGCGGTAGTCGAAGGAGCCGGAAAAATTCTTGAAGAATGGGGAAAATATCAGCATCTTCTGACCACTTTTCAGAGTCAAAAATAGACCCGAATTTATTTACATTTGGTTTTTATCAACAACATCGTTTGAGGAGCTAGTATGTCCAAGGAATTCAATAACCAAGACGGGAGTTCTGACTCGCGCGCCACTATCGGGCCATCGATTTCAATTCGTGGCGAAGTGACGGGCTCCGAAGATCTCCTCATCGAAGGAAACATCGAAGGTGCAGTCGATCTCAAGGATAACACCGTGACGGTCGGCAAGGGCGCTAAAGTGAACGCCAGCATCACCGGTAACATCATTCATGTCGAAGGTCATGTAACCGGCGACTTGTATGGCGCTGAGCAGGTAGTTGTTCACGGCACGGGTTGCGTGCGTGGCAATATCGCTTCGCCGCGATTGATTCTCGAAGATGGTGCCCGCTTGAAGGGTTCTATCGACACTGAACCTGGCAGCGCATCCGCCATGAACGTCGAGAAGACTCGTACGGCAGCCGCTGATGAGACTGCTCAGTACGGAAGAATGAACGGCGACGCAAAGCGTAACGGATCTCATTCGGTACGATCGAACAACGCTCTCTAATCCTAGAGGGCTAGGGTGGGAGTATCGCGCTTTACGCGTAAGATTACAGAGGCGGTTCGGCACAAAAATGCCGAACACGCCTCTCTTGCATTGAGGCACCTTGCAACGACTCTGAGCGAAGCAAGTCCGGCTCGCATTCTCGATCTCGGCGCGGCCTGCTCCTCCAATATCAAATACTACTCAAAAATAGCGCGAAAGTTTCATTTCGAAGACCTCTCTGCTGCGCTCGCCTCCAAGCGGGACAGCGAGGGCAGTGTACTCGATGAAGCTCTCAGTTTACGTTCGAATCAGCGCTTTGACTTAATCTTCTGCTGGGACATTCTCAACTACCTTTCGCCTCAAGAGATTGAAAGGCTAGGTTCCACGTTGGCCGCGCATTCTCATTGCGAGACCAAGCTGTTTCTTTTGCTGCCCGTAGGCCGCGAAATCTCGGGTGCGCCGCTGCGTTTTAAGATGGCAGATGACTATCGACTGGAATACGAACCCCAGGTGGGTGCTCGCATGCAGAGCCCTCGTTACAACAAAACCGATTTAAAGAAACTGTGGCCAGGATTCGAGCGGCAGAAGTCCTTCTTGCTGAAGAATGGTTTCGAAGAGCACATCTACCGCTGCGCCAAGCAGGCAGAAGAGAGTCATGAGCCTTCTAAGTCTTCTGCCGCATAGCGGCCTTCACTAGACCGGCTTTTCGACGAGGGCTTTGAGTTGCGCTAGGCCCGTATCAAACTGCTCGCCCAGCATCTTTTCGCAATTCATCAGCAGGCCGACGGCTTTCGATAAGAAGGTATTCTTCCCCGCCATAGTCCAAGTCACCTTTGTCTCGTTCCCTTGTGGCTCAAGGGTAAAATACACGTCATTTACACCAGAGAAGGGCCGCACGAATTCAAGCTTCATGGCAATGCGCTCATTGGGAACACTCTCCACGATAGTCGAGCTACCCTCGCCAACTTCGCTATTGCCTGACCACGTATACTTCGAACCAACGCCTGCTGCAGGCCCCGAGAGAGTTTTCTGCATCTGCGGGTCAATCTTCGCCCATGGCGACCAGGCTTCCCATTTGCTTTGCGTATTCACGATTTCAAATATGGGGGCAGGTGGCGATGAGATCACCGTGCTGCGTGAGTAACGAAAATCGTCTGGCTGCATTGCTGCGACGACACAGAATACGAGAATTAATAGGGCCAAGAGCCCGACAATCTTCTTTAGCATGAGAATCGTTTCCTTTAGTTACGATGGTGTTTATGCATCGACAAGAACCTTGAAGCCCCCGTACACCATGCGCTTGCAATCAAAAGGGATCGGAGCTCCCTGCATGGACTCAAGGATGCGCGGATCTTTCATGACTTTCTTGTTGACGCTGTTGCGATGCGCGCGAGACTTAAAAACGATGTACGAGAATACCGCTACTTCACCGGCCTTTAGTTTCATGGTCTTGGGGAAGGGAATCCCAAAGGCGGTCTTCATGTCATCGCCGACACATTCCTTGTAATCGAGTGCCCCATGCTCTTTCCATACTTTTCCGGCGACCTTGGCCACCTTTGCGTAGGCTTTTATATTCTTCTTAGGAATTGGGAGAAGGTATCCATCAACGTAACTCATGTGTGTCTCCTCGTATGACGCGGATAAATTAAAAGCTTGAGCAGGGTACTATACGGTACCGGCAATTGGGTGAACAGACGTCATGCAACAACATTGTGTCTCGGCCTACGCCGATTCTTTCGTTGCAAGAATCCCGCTAGCTTCGCGCCCGTCTCGCCGATCGCTTTGAATTCCGAACTTAGCAAGCGAAACCCAGTCGCAGCGCTGTACGTGAAACCCTGCAGCCCGAACTGCAATTTCCAACTGCTCGGGATCTAGCACATGCAGTTTCTCAGGCAGCGCATAAGCCTGTGCCGGAAGGTAGCGCTTTGTATCGACGCCTTCACCGGGCCAGCGCGAGCCTTTTTCCACGCGCTCACTATAGATAGGAAGGAAATGCTCGCGCAGAAGTGAATGCGAGGCCGACATGACGACGATACCCAAGGTTCCGCCGGGCTTAAGCCATCGATAGCAGCGCTGTAGTCCGTTTTCGATGGTGTTGCCCTCAAGGAAATGCAGCACGCGATGCGCCGAGATAAAATCGAGACTGTCTTTCTCTAAGGTCAGATTGGGGAAGGCGCTGGTGTTAAGAAACAATTTTTCATGCAAGTGAGGCGAAACTTGCGAGCGTGTCCAGAGCATTTGATCCATGCTGAGGTCATTACAAATCATAGTTGCGCCACGTTGCAGCGCAGCGATAGTGAAGCGACCGTACCCAGCTCCGATATCCAGTCCGCTGCTACCCGGTGAAGCCAAATTCAGTAGCCCCTCAGTAACCCAGGTTGGATCAAATTGAATGGTGTCAAAGCCAAAGCGGTTAAGCGTCACGAAAGCTTTGCCGGTTTCGCTAATCGGCGGCTCGATTGGCCGTACAGCATTAAAGATCCCAGCGTCCGCGCGAATGCCAAAGGATGTAACTACCGGACGTACAAATTCAGCCTGGGATTGACCAGTCTGAGGCTGAGGATTCTGTGGTGGAAGTGGCGCGTGCATTAAGTGTTTCCTGCGGCAGGAATAGTAGCAGTAGCGGGATTCTTAAGTAAGAGAAGGGAAGGGTAAATGATTAATGGAGCTATTGCGGCTTGTTTTGTGCCGTTTGGCTTGGAAAGCCGTGGCAAGGCGCCAGCAGACTAGTTGCAGGGAGCAATGCCTAGTTCTCCGGGATACGCCAGTGGCGTGTTAGAGTTAGCCATTTCGCATTGTAGCAACGATTACGCTCAAGGCCACGGGACCACGCTCACCATCGCAACCACGAAACACGAAGCGCTCACCGAGTGTTCGCACTTCGACCTTGATCATGCGGGCGGATTTGGCTGGATTGCTTGCAAAGTGACGACAACGGAAAGCACGCCGGTTAGCGCTATGCTTGCGCGCTACGAACCCCGCGAAGCCGTAGAGAATATCTGAATTTAAAGAAGCGGCATTTTGCTGCTTTCTGTAGTGCCCCCACCGCCCAACCACTTCGTGGTGGAGTGGTGGGGTTTTTCTGTGCTAGCGTCACACCATGGCGTTGCCCGCGAAAATTTGGAAAATGATTATGGATGACCTCATGACCTGGCTCGGGTTTCTTCTTCTTACCGCTGGAGCCCTTGTGACCCTGCTTAATCAAATTCGCGGTGAACGGGAAATTAGAAATCAGATTATTGGGGGAGACGGTTTCGCCGTCATGGAATTTATTCCTATGGACCCGCGCGCGCGTCACGCAGAGGCATACATTAGCAATCGAGGAAAAAACTTGCTTTATGACATTGATATAGAGATTGAATCTGTTGGTTTTCCTGACTACGGACTCGAAGAGAATGGACTCGTACATGATCCAAATTTTATGAAGCTCGAGGGGCCTAAAGAGTATCGCGTGGGGACGGTAATTCCTGAAAAAATGCGTAGAACAAAAAACGCGCTTTGGCTGGCGGGAAAAGAAGAGAGAGCTAATATTTCAATTGGTTTTTATGCACGCAATGGATATTGGCGGCAGCACTTGTCGGTGTACTGGCCCGAGGGCAAAGAAAAGCCGGAAGTAGCCTGGATTATCCGTGATGAGCGCAATCGGATTGGATCCCCGCCAAAGTGTGGTTACACCAAGGGTTTCCCGCTCCGAACAGACGGTAAGCCTGATTGGCGATTCGGCTTTGGGCAGCACTCAGAAAAAAACTATAAACACTTTCCTGACGGATGCGAAATTTATTAATTCTTGTAGTGTTATTGTTCTCCGTTTGTGGAGCAAAAGTTCTGGCGTTTCTTACACACTGGAACAAGGAAAGAGCGCCCGCTATGGGCGCGTTTAATGCCGCGAATCCGGTATGTGAGTGTCGGGGGTGTGAGCGTTAGTCTTTGCCCTTAAGCTTATTTAGCTCACAAAGTACCCCCGTAATGGCCTTCAACGATTTGTCAGTCGGTAGGGCTAGGCTATCTTCATCTTGAAAAATCTTTTCAGTCGGTGAGGTGAAGATTCGTTCGATTGACTGAATTAAAAATGAAACGTACTTTTCGTTTTTAGCGGCTTCAGGATCTGCGACGACCTTTTCGATGAGTTCTTTATATGCTTCCAGGGATATAGAA
>JAFLCA010000200.1 GCA_017302875.1 Deltaproteobacteria bacterium | reverse complement strand
GCTTCTCAGACTGGTGCGGCTTGAGAGTCATACGAGACATGCGAGTGATACCTGACTTCACATCGTCAAAACGACGCTCGCGCTTTGCTTCCTCAATCTCGGATATCTGCTGATCATTCGAGTCGAAGACTTGCTCGCTGCTAACCGCTGTTTGCACGACTGAGTTAACAACCGGATTCGGCTTGACCGCAGCCACGGCTGCCGCGCGTTGACGCAGCACATCCTGAAGCTCTCGCGCCCCGGCATGTCCAGGCTTTTCACGCAGCACGTTCTCTACAATCTGCATGGCTTCAGTCGGATTACCCTGCTTATAGCAGCATCCGGCCAGACAGAACTGCATTTCAACATCTGCAGGACGCTGCGCAAGATACTTGCGAAGAATGCGCTCCAGATCGTTGAAGCGCATAAGGTTGTATGAACACTCCATCAACTGTAACAGTGACGTCAAATGCATCGGATCGATGTCGAGCGCCTTCACGAATAGTGTATAGGCTTCCGCATGACGCTGCTCGCGCAGTTCACACATGGCCATACCGCTAATCGATCGCGGATCCATCGGCTCAGCCGCATTCGCGCGCGTAAAGTACGTCCGCGCTTCAGCGACTTTTCCTTCTACGAGGAATACCGTTCCGCGCGCCTTTAGCGCACGAGCGGAGTTCGCATTGATCGCCTCAGCTTGAGCGAGAATCTGATGCGCTTCCGCATATTTCTCGTTCATCGCAGCATTCTCACCGCGTTCGACCAGCGCCATGAACTCACTCGGCGGCGGCGTAGCTGAAACAGCGGTCGCCGTTGCCGGAATGCTCATCGCCGGAGTCAGCGTTATCGGCTGACTCTTTCGAGCGCGCGAAGCCATTATGCTCTGGTATGCCGTGATCGTCTGAGTCGTGGTCTGTTCCCACGTGTAGCTCATCGCTCTCTCGCGCAATCCGTTCTGCAGGGGGCTGAAATACGCAGCCATCACTGCATTAAAGATCGACTTCTCCTGGCCAGGATCGCAGTAGAACGCCAGATCACCGAAGTAATCAGGCGTCGTTCCGCTATCGGCCACGACCACATTACAACCATGATGAGCCGCTTCGAGGCTCACCAAACCCGGGAGTTCGTACCAACTGGGCAAGGCATGTACCTTAGCTGCACAGTAGGCACTTGATAGCATTTGCGGAGAGATTCTATCGAGAACGA
Source organism: Deltaproteobacteria bacterium (assembly GCA_017302875.1). Lineage (GTDB taxonomy): Bacteria > Bdellovibrionota_C > UBA2361 > UBA2361 > JAFLCA01 > JAFLCA01. The sequence continues at coordinate 5,049 of JAFLCA010000200.1, read as the reverse complement.
TAGTCTTTCCTTGGCGCTTGAAGTTTCTGACAGCGCGGTCGTATTCCGGCTGGTAGGTGAAACCACCTCCACACAGAACAACCGTTACATCGCTATCTTCAAGGGCCTTGAGCAACATGAGCTGATTCTTCCGTGATTCGAATCTGCCGACACTCAAAACGAAATCTTTTACGCCGTACGCGCGCTCAAAGGACTCAACATCCCCGGTCGCACCAACTTCATGTCCCAACTTTATTTCAATTAACGAGCTGGCTTCTGGATAATCTCTACGGATAGCCTTTGATTCCTGGGCTCCATTGGTAAAGAGGGCCGCTGCATGCTCAGCCGTCCAACGATTATCAAACGTTCCACTTGCAGGGACGGAAGCAGGATCTACTTTATTCGTTGCCCACCATGAGCGATTCTGTCCGCCCTTCACGTATTCAACGAGACTTGCAGCGACTGCATTCGATTGGTTGTAGAAGCGAGAGACTTCCTCATAGAGAGTCGTAACGACATATGGAGTGCCCGCTTCGTACGCGCGCACCGCGAGGCTCTTGGTATGATCGGGAAGAGCGAAGTTAAAGAGGTGTACGATGTCGTAGTCACGTGGGTTGGCTTTTCCGTCCACATCGACGCAGACGTCAATGCCACGCGCGCGCAGTCCGGCTGCCAGCCTCTCCATTACGACGGTGTCGCCACCGCGCTGCATGAGAGCGTTCGGCCGCATTTGCATTAATATGCGAAGCGTTGCGCCTGACTGAGGGTTTCTTGTATCCACGGCTATCTCCTTACACTAAACACTGGGCTTGGCCTGAAGGTAGCTGTACGGCCTGTCGGAATTCCGGCAGGGGTGTCGAGAAGCCACACCTTCTACAAACGCACCGACCTTCAGCTAAGTATCCAGAGTTTCCCAATTAACCTCGTTTCGCAGCGCCTCTCGTCCAGAGCGGCAACTGCATTCAATTTGCGAGCACAGTTCATAATTGCAAGACCCGTGCACACTAGCTTTTCGGTTAACATAATGAATTTAATCATTTTTTTGGCGCGCCTTTGGGCTGCACCAAGGGCGGTTTCGTCAATTCTTTGACCGCCTCACCCTTTGGATGCAGCTTCCCCTAAAAACCGACGTAAAGTTTTGAAAATATGAGATAATTTCTTAGTATTTGTATCAATTTTGTAAAGTTTTAGGTTTAGACGTCGATAATTAAGGCAAGGACGAATCCGGGCGACGAATCGCCGCGTCTTAACAAGTAAGAAGGGTAGATTGGAATTTGGATTTGCTTAATCCGCTGACATTTCAATAACTTGATGTGCCAGTGGATTGAGTGAGAGAGTTATAGGTTGATAGGTTTTTTCAGGTTCGATCGAGTCGTGCATGTCCCATAGACTGCTTCGTCGGAAGCGGTGTGTGGGACATGTATTAGACAAAATCACGCGGTGACTCTCTTCGGTTCATTTTGTTTTTCTCAATTTTTTTCTCGGTTCGGCTTTTTCACTCTTTCCATCTTCCAACTCTTCAAAATCATTACACAATATCTATTTTCGCGCGCCCTTGAGCAGACCCTGCGCCGTGCGGTACAATGAACCTGTAGTTCAAGCAATTCTCTTAGTTATTTCCTGAACTTAAGTTAAAATTATCGTACTAATTTGTAGCGTGCTTCTATGAGTGAGAAAGCTAGCATCTCAGTGCTCTCATTTCGTGCACGTTACCTGCTGCACGCCTACAGCGCGCCCGCTCGCTTTAGCCTCCGCCAGGTCAGCGAGCTCCTCATTAACGAGAAGAAAGAGCGCTACAATCAGGACTGCCTAATCGTTCACCGCAACAACATCGAGAAGATCTTTATCTTCCGCTTCGGAACGATTGTCTTCTTCAACGTTGCTGTTGAAGAGCACGAGAATTACCTAAGCACCTTGGGCATGACGCCGAAGAAGAAGGCTGTTGAGCAGAAGGATCTAGACGAACTTGCAGAGGACGATTTCACCCTGACCATAGAGCCGGGCGTGACCGAGGTCAGCTTTAACGCCGTCAAAATCCCTGAATTCGACTTAGCCAAACTTGAAATGGTCGCTCACATTCTCGCGCAGTCGAGCGCCTTGGAAATTATCGAATGGGAAGTAGAAGAGTTCTTAGCTGAGTCAGACACGATGACTCGTGGGCTCAAGCGCGGCGGATTGATTAGCCGCAGCCGCTCAAAGCTTCTTAAGTTCATCGGTGAAGGGCTTAGTGCCCGTCATCGCATCGTTAACCAGCTCTTACTGCTCAACGAGCCGGAGAAAACCTGGGAAAAAGAAGATCTCTATAAGCTGTATCAGGATCTCTTCAAGAACTTCGACATGAAGGATCGCATTGATCGTTTGGAGAAGATGCTGGGCCTCTGCTCTGACGTATCCGAGCTGCTGCTCGAGGTTCTCAACGCTCGCCGCGCAGAGGTGATGGAAATAGTCATCATTATCCTGATCGGCTTCGAACTGCTGAAATCTCTGTACTGATTTAATTACTCCGTGGCATTGTTCTTGGAGGTGCGGGTACGCCCGCTGCCTTACCTCATGAACAAATCACCGCCCTTACGTACTAGAGAATTTTTTGCTGCTACAGCGTTCTTCCTCGCGCTCAGTATTGTTTTCTATTTGCCCCTGTTTATAAATTCCGCGGTCTTCATTTTCCGCGACCTATATCCGTTCTTCCTTGCGAATCAACACGCTGCTCGTGAACTCACGGCACAGGGATGTCCTGCTCAATGGGATCCCTTTTTGGTTTTGGGGCGTCCCTTTGCAGCAGACATCCAAATCGGAATGTTTTATCCACCACTGTGGATCGCTAGATCGCTCCCCGAAGCCATCGGCATTAACTTCAATCTTGCCCTTCATCACTGCGTAGCCGGACTTGGCATGTATACCTTGGTTCGCTTGCGTGGATTGACTATTCCCGCAGCATTACTTTCCGGAGCGCTGTTCTCATGGGGTGGCTTTCTAATCTCGATGGATAGTATGCCCACGGCTCTTCAATCCATCTCCTGGATCCCGTGGACACTGTGCGCCTTTACTGTATGGCTCCGCACACCAACTCTTAAGAGCATTGTAGTTGGAGCGTGTTCCACGACACTTCTTATCCTCGGGGGCATGCCGGAAGCAGTACTGTATCAACTCGTTCTTCTGAGCGCCGTTTTTCTAGAGGCCGACTCTCGCGCCAATTTTCCAGGCACACTGAAGTCATTCGGCGCACTAGTATTGCTACACACAGTGGCCTGCCTTCTTGCAGCGGTTCAAGTGATCCCCTTCCTCCTCTTTATTCTCTCTTCGTCCCGAGCCTCAGGGCTCTCCGCTGCAAACATCTTGGATTATTCACTCCAGCCCTCTGGAATTTTTTCCTTCTTTATTCCGCGCCGCTTCTACAATGAGCTCGGCATATTTAATGAGACAGCAGCTCTGTGGGAGGGCTCTCTTTCGAAAGCACCCTGGGCTCTAAGTCTCTATCTAGGAGTTGCGCTAACGCTCGTCCCATCTGCCTTTCGCCTACTCAGAGCCAGGCAGACTGTAATCTGGTGCACGCTGTTTTTTTGCAGCCTTGCTCTCGCTCTTGGCAGTTTCATCCCCGGGTACGAGAAGCTCTTCGAATGGATGCCATTTCTAAAGGCGCTGCGTTACCCAGAAAAGTTTCTTTTCTTCTCTCATTTTTGTTTGTGCTTGCTCAGTGCTTATGGATTGTGCGCAATCGAGAATTGCCCAGAAAAAGTGCGCCGTTGGTATTCCGTGCTCTGCCTCCTCTCAGCTGCAGGGCTAATTCTTGCTGCAACCTTATACACAAAAAACCCCCAGTTCTTCCTAAGGGTTCTCGGACATGACTTGTTGCGCGCGGGAGGACTCCTTCTTCTGCTCTCACTTTTGTTCGCCCTCACGCGCGTTCCAGTGCGAAGTAAAGCGTACTTAGTTGTCGGACTGTGCATGCTTGACCTTCTGAGCGCACATCGACATTTGCTGCCTAGTCTTCCGCTTGCGGAGATACTCTCCACAAAAACCTTGCCTATAGTCCAAAAGCAGAATCAGTTTCCGCCTCGCGTGTATTCTAACTTCTTAACCCTGCCCGCTGAGATTCAAGACGACGATCAGTGGCAATTCCAAAAAGCGCTTCTAGCGCTCGGGAGCGGAAGCTTCTACGGAATCTCAAACATTAACGCGCCTTCGGGCGTAACGTTACAAGACGAAGAGCTCCTACAAGAAGCTATTCATGCCATTCCCAAAGAAAAAATAATCGAGTATTTGGGCTCCTTAAGTGTGTCTGTCCTCCCAAGCTCAAAGGCTCTGCCCTATCAAGATCTCGAGCTAAGAAAAGACTCAGCGCTCAAAGATGTGTTTGTCTATGATTTAAAGACATCTCAGCCGCGTTACAAACTTGTTGATAAGCTGCACACCTTACCGTCGCAGGATGCCGTTCGAGCCTCCCTGCCTACCAGCTCATTCGGCGAGGCTTTCCTGGGCAGCAACCCCTACACAGAAGATCGCGTAAGAGAAGTCACCCCACTTTCACCGCAAGACTCAGTCACCCTTACGGATTATTCACCGCAGCAATTGAAATTCAGAGCGGAACTCGCAGCGCCTGCGCTGTTAGTACTCAACGAAGCCTATCATCGTGGATGGAGCGCACAGATAAACGGCAGAGATTTCCCCGTCCTGCGCGCCAACTACTTTCTACGCGCAGTGTTCTTACCAGCAGGTAGAAGCGAGATTGTCTTCTCGTATGCAACCCCAGGCCTTCTCCTTGGCGCATTTATATCGATAGTTACTATCTTAGGGTTAGCAGTAGCGCTGAGTAAGCAGAACGGGGCACCCAAAACATTAGAACGGTAACTTCAAGGGGCAGCTCTTGCTGCAGCTCGCCATCACACAGGCTTTTTGACACCCGTAGGTTTCTATTCCGTTATAAGTTCCGATCATTCCAAGTCCACACTGACGCTTACAGCTCACTTCGCAGGTAGCAGTACAGCGATCGCAACGAAAACTTCCCGGATCCAAACTTTCCTTCGTCACATCCATTGCCGATGCTTCTGGACAGGCCTTCTGCAAGCAATC